>JAFPXC010000027.1 GCA_017394805.1 Clostridia bacterium
GACCAAAAGGTGAAGCCGCGAAGAAGTTTTTGTACCTCTACTTAGGGGATCCTTCGACACGAAGCCTATTGCTTCGGCTCAGGATGACGTACTATTCACGTTAGGCGCAACTCTACTTCGCGGCGAACAATGGGGCGAGGCTGGACGATGCGCCGTCTTGCAATCGAACGCGGGGAGCGCAGCGACCAATCTATACGCAGTATAGATACCATTCGTAAGAATGGGCGTTCGTATGGTTGTATAATTAAAAAATTGTGGAATGCAGTATACGATTAGCATATATCAGTAAAGGGAGAAAAGATGATTGCCATAAGAAATTTTGTTAATGCATTTAGTATAAGCAAACGCAAAATGGTTTTGCGTAATATAGTGTTACGTATATTTTTCATATTTTGAAGTGGATATGAAAAGAATCATTCTTGTATTATTGTTATCGATTATTATCTTCATCCTTTGTGCCTGTGCAGAAACACTTTCACCGCTAACTGAAAGTCGAATCGAAGGAGACATTCCCGATTCCACTACAAACAAAGCGAATATATCAATAGTATTACTATGCAGATATGAAAAACAATATGTATTGAGCGAACCAATCTATATCGATTTGGGGTACGGAACGCGCGTAACGAAAGAACAAATGGAATTATATCCACTCGACACGCCCGACCCAAACCCGACACCTATCCTATGTACAAGTGTAGAAAGTTTGCCCGATAATCAAGCCGGAACTACAATCATGGTTGATCTCAAAAAGGATAGTCCGAATGTTGTGATTCTTTGTACAATTAAAGACTTTACGGCGGAAAACTATCCGTATATTGAAACCATTGATGAGATTGTACCCACAAAAGTCGAATTGCCCAAATCGCTTATTCAAGGGAAAGAAGGTTGCATACTCGCTAAATTAAATCATTATGGCGTCAACGCCGGCTTTGCTATTTATTATAAAATAAAGAACAATACAATATTTTTTGATAATCTTCCAATCAAGGAGATATGAGGAAGTTCGCCTATGGCGAGTTATGGAATAATTAAAAAAGAAACCCTCGATGGAAAAATCGAGGGTTTTTTGTCTGACGGAAACAAGTTGTCTGTGGGATCAGTCGTCGTCGGTGGAGTCGTCCCAGACCTCTTCGTCGTCGGTGAAGGCGTCGGCGGTATCGTCAATCTCCGCCTCGTCGGTATCGGCTTCGTCTGAAGGCTCGTCGGTATCGTCGGCAAAGTCGGCGTCCTCAATATCGTCGGCATCATCGGCTTCCGCTTCGTCCGCCGCGACCTCGTCGTAGTCGGTGTCGTCGTAGCCGCCGTCCTCGCCCGCGCCCACGGGGGCTTCGTCCTCGTCGTAATCGTCATTGTCGGCGTCAATCGGGGCGACCGTGTCGAGGGGCGTTTCGTTGTAGGCGTCCGAGCCCAACTCGTCGTCCTTCTCGCGGAAAAGCATTTCCTCGCGCTCGGCCTCGATATGTAAGATCTTGATGCGCTCCTCGATCTCCTTTTTGGAGGGCAGGCTGCGCAGGCTCTTGAGCTCGAAGCGCTCCAAGAAGTTTTGGGTGGTGCCGTAGAGTTTCGGCCGGCCCAACGTGTCCTTGCGCCCCTTGACCTCGATGAGGTTGGCCTCGCACAGCGCGCCGATGGCATAGTCGCAGTTGCGATTCTCGCGGATCTGCTCCACCTCGGCCTTGGTGATGGGCTGTTGGTAGGCGATGATGGCCAACACTTCCAGCAAGGCCGTGGACAACTCCTTTTGCTTCTTGCGTTTCAATGCGTCCGCCAACTGCTCGCCGATGGACGTGTGCGTGACGAAGGAAAGCACCTTGCCGAAGTTGTAGAGAACGACGCCCGAAGTGCCGTCGTCGGGATATTTGCGCTGTAACTCGGCGATGATTTCGTCCAGGTCGCGCTTGTCCAACGCGGGTATCTTCTCCAAAACGAACTTGTGCTCCACGCCGCTCTTGCCGGCCGCGAATATCATGCCTTCTACCAATACTGTGTACGGATTCATACCTTCTCCTTATTTGTTGCCTTTCTTGGCCTTGGCGGACTCGTCCTCGTCGTAGAGGTACGCCTCGCCGCCTACAATGTCTTCATACGTGATTTGGTCGGCGCCTTCGCGGATGCCTATGGTGATGGCGCCGAACTCTTCCTCTTGCTCGACGGTGGCGAACTGACGGCGCAATAGTTCCAAAAGCGCCAAAAACGTGTTGATCTTTTCGCCCATCGTGTATTCGGGCTCCCCCTCGGCGACCGTAAACAACTCCTCGAAGTGAAGACTGCGCTTCTCTTTGAGCAGGACGATGAGCTCCTTGGTCTTGTCCACCACGGTAAAGCGGTCCTTGACGATGACCTTGGTGTTTTTCTTGGTCTCGGGCGCGTCCACCCCGATGCGGTGCATAATGTGGGCGAAGGCGTCCAGCAAGGCATCCATGTTGAACTCCTCGTCCGCAATGACCACGTTGTAGTCCTTGTGGGTGTACTCGGGCTCGATGCCGAATACGTTGAGCGTCTCGCGGACGTGGAGCATATTCATAGCATCCAAGAAGATGCGGCGCATCTCCAACTCGTCGATGAAAGACTGCTTCTCCTCTTCCAACGCCATGTATTCTTCCTCGGTCTGCGGGAGAAGGGAACGCACCTTGAGGTCCAAAATACGCGTGGCGTAACTGACGAAATAGATGGCCTTGTCGAAGTCCACCGCGTCCAACGTGCGCACGTACTCGAGGTATTGATTGGTGACGTCGCCGACGAACACGTCCCGAATGGGGATCTCGGCGTTGTTGATCAACTCCAAGAGCTTGTCCATCGGCAGACTGTACTCGTTGACGTGGATTTGATAGGTCTCCTTTTTGCCTTCGAATAAATCCAATTCTTCCATTATATCGCTCCCAATATGAGATTAATCAATTTGACGACGCCCGATTGGATGACGCCGATGTACATCCCCAATACGTCGCAAGGCCAACCCGTGAAGTCCGCCAAGATGCCCAACCCTATGAGCAAAATATAGATGAATATGCCGTAGCGGCGCATAAATAGGACGTAGGGGTTGTTGGGCTTGGTCAAGGTCTCGACCACACGGAAGCCGTCCAAGGGAAAGAGGGGCAAGAGGTTGAAGCCCGCGAGGGAGATATTGAGGACCGCGCCGTACATAAACCAAAACAAGAACAGGTAACAGACGTAGTACCAAGCATTCTCCGCCTTGACCGTGGCCTTGAACAAGGCGGCGGTGGCGGCCAAGAGACCCAAGGACACGGCGGCCATGATGAGGTTGGCGATGACGCCCGCCGTGGCGACCGTGAGCATACCCTTCTTGTACGACTTGAAGTTGTTGGGGTTGACGGGCACGGGCTTCGCCCAACCGATGCCGATGACGAGCATCATAACGGCGCCCGTTATGTCGATATGCTTGATGGGGTCCAACGTGAGCCTGCCCGCCAATTTGGCCGTGTCGTCCCCGTTCCACTTGGCGACGAGACCGTGCGCGACCTCGTGCAACACGATGGCAAAGTACAAAGCCACGAGAAAGGCCAGGAGTTGGACCAGAAGCATACGCCAGTCGCCGTTGTAATTGTTGCGAATAATCCTGAATATCATAATTATTATATTAGTACATATCTGCGCGGATTGTCAACCGCAAAACGCATAGTATTTGCTTAAACGCGTGCTCGACGGGGAAAAACGATAAAAATTTCCCAAGGTAAAAATTTACCTTGGGAAAATATACTGTTCGCAAGCGGTGCGACGCGCCGAGCGAAGGGCGCGCGCAAACGCCGTACACTACGCGCTTCGCCATGGGCACTCGACAGAGCGACGCGCGGGCTAAGGGAGCGAAACCGTACGAACAGACGGGCACCGATAGTCGCCCGTAGCGAGCGCGGTCAGCGCTTGAGGGCGTAGCCGTCCAACAGGGAATGCAAGGCGTCGCCGTAGGTGCCCTCGTCCACCGTGGACAAAGCGACCAAGTCGGTTTCGTCCGCGACTACGCCGTCCACCACCAAGTAGGCCTTGCCCACCGCGTCGCCCTCGGCAACGGGTGCTTTGAGGGACGTCGGCTCCAACCGCAATTCGGCGCGGGGCTTCTCCCCTACCCGAGCCAATACGCCCAAGGGACGGCGAACGCCCAACGCAACCGTCTTGGCCTTGCCGCACCTGACCTCGGCGACGGCCACTTCGTCACCGACGGCGGCCAAGGGGGCGAAGCGATAGGACGCAAACGCGTAATTCAACAGTTTGCTGCTCTCGGCAAAGCGCGTTTTGCTGTCCGCGGCACCGATGATCACGCTGACGACGCGCATATCCGCCTTTTTGGCGGTGGCGGCCAAACAGAAGCCCGCCTCGGACGTGTAGCCCGTCTTGCCACCGTCGCAACCTTGATAGAAGCGCACCAATTTGTTGGTGTTGGTGAAGGTGGTGGTGCGGCCGTCAGGATGGTGGAAATCCTCCAACCAAATGGTGCTGTAACGGTGGTAGACCTCGTGCGATACCAAGGCGCGAAGCATACGGGCGACATCCTTGGCGCAACTATACCCCTCGGGATGGGGAAGCCCCGTACAGTTGGCGAAATGCGTGTTGCGCATACCCAACGCAAGCGCTTTCTCGTTCATACGGGCGACGAACGCGCCCTCCGAACCCGCCAAACGCTCGGCCAACGCCACGCACGCGTCGTTGGCGCTGACTACGACCACGCCTTTGAGCAGGTCGTCCACAGTGTACTCGTCGCCCGCGTTGAGAAACATTTGGCTGCCGCCCATGCCCATGGCGGTGGGACTGACGACGACCTTCTCGTCAAGGGCAAGCGTGCCCTCGTCTATGGTCTCGACCGTGAGAAGCGCGGTCATGATCTTGACCATGCTGGCGATGGGATAGCGGCGGTCGGCCTCGTAGGCGTACATCTCCACCTTGCCGTCCGCATCCGTAAGGTAGGCCGCTTTGACACCCGATACCAGCGCGGTGGTCTCGGCGGAAGCCGTGGTGCGGGGGGTGCACCCCAAGACGTAGGACGCCAACAGCGCGACGATAAGGGAAATACATAGTGCATACAAAATTCGTTTCATAAATCACCTCCATTTTAGTATGGCGGTGCGAAAAAGGGCTATACGTAGGTGGGAAAAATCGTCACGAGCGCGCCTATACGACCACGTTGACAAGGAGGGAAAACAGCCCCCACACGACTACGACGAGGGCAAAAAGGCAAACCGTGCCCACCAAAAGGAAGCGAAGGGCGGAATGGACGAAGGGGCGGTTGCGACGAGGATCGAGGGTGTAGAGCACCACGCCGCACAGGTCGCAATAGTAAGCGACGACGAAGACAAGGGAAAGAAGGCAGAAGGGAAATTCGCACAAAAAGACGCTGCCCACGCCCAATGCGCCCGCCATCCCCGCGAACGCGAGGACTCGGCCCAAAACGTAGCCGACGAACGCGAGATACGCCCAAAACGGGAAACGGCGGGTAAACCGCGCCGAAACGTACACGACGACCACGCCCAAAGCAAGGCAGGCGACCAAGCGGCCGAAGACGGCGAAAGGGCGATAGGTATGGGCCAAAACGCTGCCGAGCACGCAGGTGGGCGTGGGCTCCTCCACCAATAGCGCCGTGACGACGCCTACGGCAACGCCAAGCAAAACGAACGAGAGCGCCAACAGCCAAATCTTGCGGGAGCGGCGAAAGGCGCGGGAGAAATCCGCCCATATCGTGCGAAAAGAATAGAAGATAACGCGCATAGCGTATACTATGCGCGGAAGGGGAAGGTTATGCGGGGAAAAAGTGAAGTTTCGCCTATGGCGAAGTGAAGTTTGCGTTCGCAAGTGAAGTTCAAGGTAAAGCCTTGAGTGAAGTTCGCCTACGGCGAGTTGTGGACACGCAAAGCGCGAATGAGATTTGCCAATAGAAAGCAAAAGAATTAAGAATAATCCAAAACTTTCGCGGAAGCGAAAACTTCACTGTACGCAATGCGTACAACTTCACTTTGCATAGACAAAACTTCACCATTATCAGCCTTCGGCGAGCATAAAGTCGATATATACGCCGTAGCCCGAGGTGGGATCGTCCACCAAAACGTGCGTGACCGCGCCCACCAAGCGACCGTTCTGCAAGATGGGACTGCCGCTCATGCCCTGCACGATGCCGCCCGTCGCGGCAAGCAAACGGGGATCGGTGACCTGCAGAGAAATGCCCTTCGGCTCGGGGGAAGACTGTCGGCGGACAGCCGTGATGCGCACGGCGTACCCGCGCGGCGCTTCGTCACGCAAGGCGCACACGACGACGGCGTCGCCCTCTTTGACCTCGCCGCGCGAAGCGACTTTGACCTTGGGCCGCCCCGCGTACATCGCCTCGTCGGCGTGACCGTACAAACCAAACGGCGTGTTGGCGGTGACGGTGCCGATGGGACTGCCCTCACCCACCGCGCCGCGCAGTTCGCCCGCCTCGCCCGCTTTGCCCTTGATTACGTCGGTAATACGCGAAGCGTAGACCTTGGCGCGAAACGGCGCGGGTAAGCCGCCCGTATCGGGATCTTCGACGCCGTGCCCCAACGCCGCGAAGGTATGGTCGCCCGCACGAACGTAGGTGAGCGTGCCCACGCCCTCGACGCCCTCGCGGAGATAGACGCCCAAGAGATAACCGTCCGTGGCGACGTAGGCGGGCGTGGCGAAAAGCGTCAACGACTGCCCGTCGCGCGCCACCGAAAGCGAAACCGTGCCGCCCTCGGCGGCGAGCAGCGCGCGCTGTACGTCGTAGCGGGTGCGGACGGGGGCATCGTCTATCGCCCACAAAACGTCGCCTACCGCAAGCCCCGCCGCCTTGGCGGGGGATAGCATACCCGCAGCCGTGGGTACTTCGGCAAAGCCGACGACGACCAAGCCGTCCGTCACCATATCCACCGAAAGATGGGTGCCGCCCAAATAGACCTCGACCTCCGTCGGCTCGGCATAGGCCGCGTCGAAAGGCAAAAACGCCGTGAGAAAAACGATAACCGCAAGGAAAACAAAAAACTTTCTTTTCACAAAAACCCTCTTCGGCTTAGTGTATCAAGAAGAGGGGAAACTATACGAAAAATCGGCAACCACCGATAGATGGCGCCGATAAGATGGGTACGTTGGGGGGGGAAAATGTGCGCCGACCCAAAGCGCACGGCGAAAAAACTACCCTTCGTCCTTGTAGCGGGCGGCCTCGGCGATGAGGCTCGAAGCGTGCTGAAGCCCCGCCTGGGTGGTAGACCCTGCAAGACGAGCGACTTCCGCTACCCTACTCTCGCCCGACAACAGAACAAGATCGGTGCGCGTCTTGTCCGCTACGGTGGACTTCTCGATGAGGTAGTGGTGGTCGGCGAACGAGGCGAGCTGGGGCAAGTGAGTGACCGCGATGACCTGCTTGGTGCTGCTGATATTGTACAACTTCTTGGCGACGGTGTGCGCCACCACGCCGCTGATGCCCGTGTCGATCTCGTCGAAAACCAAGGTGTCCACGTTGTCCAAACGGGCGATGATATTCTTGAGCGCCAACATAAAGCGGCTCATCTCGCCGCCCGAAGCGATCTTGGCCAAGGGTTTGAGCGGCTCGCCCACGTTGGGCGAAATGAGAAACTCCACCGAATCGAGCCCTTTCTTGGTGACCTTGTCGGCCAAATCGTCCACGTCGGGCAAGGGAGCGAAAGACACCGAAAAGCGCGTGCCTTTCATGGCCAAGTCGTTGAGTTGGGCGGTGATGTCCGCCTCGAAACGACGAGCGGCCTGCTGCCTGGCGTGCGAAAGGCGCACGCAAGCGTTGTACAAAAGACGGGTGCATTCATCCTTGCGCCGCGTGAGTTTTTCTATCTCGGCCTCCGCGTTGAGAAGCGCGTCGTACTCGGCCTGATATTGCGCCAAAGACGCCAAAACTTCCTCGACGGTGGCGCCGTACTTGCGCTTCAACCGTTTGAGCTCGTCCACACGCCGCTCCACTCGGTCGGCGTAGCGGGCGTCGAAATCGAAACTCTCCACGTAATCACGCAGCCCCGAAGCGACGTCGTCCACCTCTATCTTGACGCTGTCCAAACGATCCGCCCAATCTTCCAAAACCTTGTCGTAACGGCTGACCGAATTGAGCCGCGACAACGCCAAAGACAAAGCCTGCAACGCGCCTACGCCCTCGTCGCCGTCCAACAGCGAAAGGCTCTCGGCCGCGCCGCCCACGATCTTCTCGGCGTTGCGCATTTTGTCGCGGGTGGCGAGAAGCTCCTCTTCCTCGCCCTCTTGGGGGTTGACCTTGGTGATGTCCTCTATTTGAAACGCAAGGGTGTCCAACCGGCGCGCACGCTCGGCCTCGTCACCGAATCGGGCGAGGTCTTTCGCGACCGCGCGGTAGGCGTCGTACGCCTCGGCTACCTCGGCAAGTTCCTTTTGGAGATTGCCGTACCTGTCCAATACGTCCAAATGCGTCTCCGTCCTGAGAAGGCTCTGGTGCTCGTGCTGGCCGTGAATGTCCACCAACGAAGCGGTGAGACGGCGCAACATGGCGAGGCTGAAGGCGGCGCCGTTGACCTTGACGTCCTGTCGGCTGTCGGTCATAGTGCGCTTGACGACAACGGTATCTTCCCCTTCCAGCCCCATCTCTTCCATAAGCGGATAGAGGGACGCGTCCACCGTAAACACCGCCTCGACCGTGGCCGAGGTCGCCCCGTAGCGAATGAGGGACTTGTCGGCGCGACTGCCCAAGACGAAGGACAACGCGTCTATGATGATAGACTTGCCCGCGCCCGTTTCGCCCGACAAGATATTGAGCCCTCGCTCCAAAGTGAGGGTGCACTCCTCAATGAGCGCTATGTTGCGAATGGATAGGGAAAGCAGCATACGGCCTTAGAAAAGTTCGTGCAATTTCTCCGCGATTTCGAGAGCGGCGGAAACAGACTCCGCCACAAGCAAGACCGTGTCGTCGCCGCCGACCGACCCGATGACCTTGGGAAGGGCAAGGGAATCCAGCATGGCCGCGACCGAGCCGGCGTTGCCCGCTTTGGTGCGGACGACGATGATATTGAGGGACACTTTGATATCCTTGACCGTCTCTCGGTAGAGATTGAGCATACTGCTCTGGACGTCTTGGAAATTGCTGTTGTCCGAAGGGACGGCGTAGCGATAGCGCCCGTCCTTGTTGATTTTGACCAATTTGAGTTCTTTGATGTCGCGCGATATGGTGGCTTGGGTAACGGCGTACCCCATGGTCTCGAGCATAGCCACCAATTCCTCTTGGGTCTCGATGGCGTTGTTTTTGACGATTTCGATAATCTTTCTTTTCCTCTCGTTGCGATCCATTATATCCTCTCTTTTACGGGAAACTGCCGGGATTCAAAGCAATTTGCCGCCTACTTTCTCGAAAAACGATTGCCCTTCGGTGCGAACGAAGGACACTTTGGCGTCGGATAACGCCACTACGACCTCTCGGGCCTCCACGAGCCCCGTATATACGCCGTCCACGAAGAGAACGGACGGCTCCGCCGAGCGCAAATGCACGCGATCGGCCTCGCCGAACAGCACCGACTTCGCCAACAGGCTGTGGGCGCATATGGGCGTGAACATCATGCCGTGAGCGGAGGGCGCCATGATGGGCGCACCCGCAGACAAAGCGTAGCCCGTAGACCCCAACGCAGTGCACACCAACGCGCCGTCACCGCGATAGGCGGCGACCGTCTCGGCATCGGTGGAAACCGTGAGGGTGATGGTCTGGAGGTGCTTGGTGTCGCGCATGAGGCACACGTCGTTGAGGGCAAGATAACACCGATCGCCCCACGTCACCGACAGCAACTCGCGGCTGTCCAAACGATAATCCCCCGCCTCGATACGCGCCACACGGGCGGATAAATCCGCCGTGCTCTCGGCCAAAAAGCCGACCGAGCCCGCGTTGATGAACCATATCGGCAAAGAGGCCTCGACGGCCAAATGCGCGTAGGAAAACAAGGTGCCGTCGCCGCCCACCACGCACACGACGTCCGTGTCCGCCTCGAGCGACTGCCGCGCCGTATAAAAAGCGACGCCCTCCCGACGGAGAACCTCGCACAACGAACGCGCAACGGCTTGCGCTTCGGATTTTTCTTCATTGAGACAAACGGCAAATTTCACAATGTTATTATAGTATATTTGAAAGAGGACAAGCAAGCGTTTTGCATAAATATTCTTGTGATTTGCAAAATATGCGTATATTCCGCTCGATAGGTCAGAGGGGCTTGCGCAAATACAGGAGATACTCCACGTTTTTGTCCTCGAACAAGAGGGGAACTTCGCACGAGCCGACCACAGTGAAACCCAAAGCGACCGCACTGCTTTTCACCCGTTCGAGCGCCCCAAGCCGCGCCTTGGCGTCGCGCACGACACCCGTCTTGGTGAGAAAACGAGGCCCGACTTCGAACTGCGGCTTGACCAAGACGACGGCCTCGCCCCCCGCCAAGAGCAAGTCGTACAGCACGGGGAGAATATAGGTGACGCTAATGAAGCTGACGTCCACCGTGCCGAAGTCCACCGGCCCCTCGACGTTGTCGGCGGTGAGGGCGCGGGCGTTGGTCTTGGGCATGGAAACGACGCGGGCGTCTTGCAACAAAAAGTCGGGCAAGGCGCACTCCCCTACGTCCACGGCGTAGACCTTTTGGGCGCCGTGCAACAGCAAACAATGGGTAAAGCCGCCGTTGGACGCGCCGATATCCACCGCGCGGCCACGAGGCGAAATATGAAACTCGGAAAACGCCTTGGCCAATTTGAGCCCGCCCAAAGAGGCGTACTCGATGACGTCCGTGACCGTGACCGCATCGGAGTCGGCTACGTCGTAAGAGGCCTTGTCTACCCTGCGACCGTTGACGAAAACGCCGCCCAATTTGATCATATTGGCGGCGCGTGTGCGGGTGGGAGCCAAGCCCTTTTGGACAAGATACACGTCTATTCTCATAATCCTTTCGCTCGATATGGTACTATTTTGCCTATAACGTATGGGTAGAATCCGCGCTAACGGCGTTTCTCGCTGCGGAAGAGCGCCATCAACTTGCCGATGCGCAAAACGATGCGGGTGCTGTGACGAATGGCGACGCCTTTCATGGCCGCCTTGCCGCCTATGGTCAAAGCCGCGATGGCGGCGGATACCGCTACGGCGACCGCGATGCGCTTGAACCCGTCCAAGTCGCCCGCCAATTCGGCGGCCAACGCCGCGCCGCAAACGCCCGTGACGACGCCGATGGAATCGCCCACGATATCGTTGAAAACGCTACTGACCTTGTGCGCATTGTCGCAAAGCGTCAACGCGTGCCGAGCGCCCTTGACCTTGCGGGCGGCCATACTGCGAAGGGGCACGGGATCGCAACTGGCGACCGCCAAGCCCATCATGTCGAACAAGACGCCCAAGAGAATGAGCACCACGATGAGAACGACCGCAACGGCGATGGCCGCGTCGCTGAGGGCGACCTCGGCGCCGAACGCCACCACCAACCCCAAGACGAGGGAAATGAGCGTGGCCTGCAGAGGCCACACATACGCCTTGGCGCTGTGCCGATGCTTTTTGGACTTGTCGGGCTTGTCGCCCTTGTCGGTTTTGGGGGTTGCTTCTCGTTCTTCCATATATAACCCGAACGACGGCAAACTATGCGCGTTCGTCAATTCAAAATAATAATACAATGGCATCGCGCTCGGTAAACCTTGCACCTTAGGTTCGGTAGGATTTCCCGACCGAGGACTCACCGTCGCCGAATGAGCGGTTTCCCTTTACCCTCGCGTCCCTATTGGCACCGAATCGCCACTTAGCGTACACTATAATCCCGAACGCTCAGCCTAGAAGCTTTCCTTAACAGTCCTCGAAGCACTTAGCCTCTTTTGCAATAGGGGTTTCAGAAGCAATCGGGTTGGACTATGCCTAGTCGGTACCGTCGTTCTCCATTCACCCGTATCACTCAAGGCAGGCTACGCTGCACATAGCAATTAGCCACATTGCAGGTTTAATCCTGTCCAGTAGGTGGTTTTACGCCCACCGCAACAGGTCTCCGCGAAAAGTGGGTCGGGTGCGACATGCCATTGTTGCTCGCCCACTAATCTTAACTCCCAGCATCAACCCGCTATTGGGCATAACAGGCCAACACAAGAAACTTCATCGATGTGCCCTTCGGCGATATTTTAACCCCGCCCTCTTTGCATCGAGTCCTGACTAGGATACTGCGCCATTGTATTATCTTGTATATACTCGCCGAAGCGGATATATCAGTTGTTGTCGGCGTCCACGTCGAACGCCTCGGACGTGACTGCGTCCAATTCCTTCTTGAGAAGGCTCACTTTGCCCTTGCTCTCGGCGAGCAAACGCATACATTGCTTGGACAACTCGATGCCGCGGTTGAAAAGGGCAATGCCCTCGTCAAGCCCCGTGGCGGGGTCGTCCAACTTGTCCACGACTTGTTGTAATTCGCTCAATAACTTTTCAAATTCCATATTGCTCCTTGTCCCACGAGGGGAACGATCGGCGGCCAACGTGACCGCGAAAAATTGGCTATTCCTCGGTGACGAGCACCGTATCGCGTTTGGCTTTGACCTCGCAAGTCAAAACGCCTTTGGCTGACACCACGTCCACGGCGTCGCCCACCCCTACGTCGTCGTAGTCGGCGTTGCGGCCGTCCTTGAGAAGGCGGGAATACCCGCTCTTGAGAAGGCGCGCGGGATTGCGGGCGGACAACGTGTCCGTCAACTTATCCACGGCGCGCTCACGCGAGGCAAGGGCGTTGTCGGCGGCAAGGGAAAGGCGCTGTATCTGGCGCTGCAAGGCGTGCTCCGCCCCCGTAAGGCGCAACATCGCCTTGTCCGAAAGAGAGATGGCAGCGTGGCGAACGCGATTCTCGTTGTCGCGCTGCATACCCAAAAGACGATTGTACGAGCGCTCCAAATCGCGCACCACCTGCGCCTTGATGGCCGAAACGTCGTAGGCGATCATCTGCGCCGCCGCGGTGGGCGTGGCCGCGCGGGAATCCGCCACGAAGTCCGAGATGCTAAAATCGGTCTCGTGCCCGACGGCCGAAATGATGGGCGTGCGCATAGCGTAGATGACGCGCGCAAGTTGCTCGTCGTTGAATGGCATGAGGTCCTCGAACGAGCCGCCGCCACGCGCCAAAATGACGCAATCGTACCCCAACGTATCCACCAAAGCGAGCGCACGGCACATCTCGGCGGCGGCCGCGTCGCCCTGCACGCGCACGTCGAAAACGTCGATGTCGATGACGTCGTTGGTGAGCCGGACGGTGCGCACGATGTCACGAATGACCGCGCCCGTCTTGCTGGTGACGACGCACACGCGGCGCGCGAAAGGCGGAATGGGTTTCTTGTGCGCGGGCGAGAAAAGCCCCTCCTCGGTGAGCTTGGCTTTGAGTTGCTCCAAAAGAAGGTGCAGTCGCCCCGCGCCTACCGGCTGAATGGTGTTGACGATAAAGGAAAGTCTGCCGCCCTTGACGTAGTAGTCCACCGAGCCCGTGCAAAGGACGGACTCGCCCTCTTTGGTGGGGTTGTAGGTCTTGCGCCCATTGAAGCAACAGCATTGAATGGCGGCGTCCTTGTCCTTCAAGGTGAAATAGGCGTTGGGGCCCGTGTACTTGAAGGAAGACACCTCGCCGAATACGCAAATATTGCGCAAGGCGCCCTCGGCGGACACCACCTTGCGAATGTAGCCGTTGAGTTGGGAAACCGAAATAGAGGGCGCGTCCATCATCTGTCCTTGGCAAGGGCGCCCAAAACCCCGTTGACGAAAGAGCCGCTCTTCTCCCCGCCGAATTTCTTGGCCAGCTCCACGGTCTCCTTGATGACCACGGCGGCGGGAATATCCTGGCGGTAGGTGAGCTCGTAGGCCGCGTAGACCATGGCGGCGAGGTCGGTGCGATTGAGACGGTCGGGCGAAGAATAGCCCTTGACCTTGGTCATCAAAAGAGCGACCATCTCGTCGTAGTGCTCCACGACGCTCCACAAAGTCTCTTTGAAATAATACTGCGCAGGCTCGGACAGCACGGCCTCGCACATGGCGTAGGACTGCTGATTGACCTCCCTGCGGAAAGAATACTCGAATATCAACGTAAATATGAATTCGCGCGCCTGACGACGGCTCGCCACCTCTTCTTTGTCCATTTGTGCCTCTCTTATCTGAAAACCACGCCGACCACGTGGACGTTGACGTTGCGAACCCTGTAGGGCGTGCTGTTTTTCACCTTCTCCTGTACGGCGGACTGAATGGCGTAGGCAAGCTCGGGCACACGGGTGCCGTAGTAGGCCTTGATGCAGATATCCACGACGACTTCGCCCGCGCCGACCAGCGTGACCTGCACGCTGTTGGACGTGGAGCGGAACAACTTGCCCGAAAACGTGGCGCCGCTGTCCAACGACAAATCGGCCACGCCCTCTATCTGCGAGACCGTGGATACCACGATGGAAGCGATAATGTCCTCATACCGTTCTTCGTTTTTCGCCATACGTACTCCTTTGGCCGAGGGCTGACACCTCGGCAATATATATTGTAACACAAGTTTGGTAGAATGGCAAATATTATTTGATATAAGTAAATAGTGAAGTTTTCGCAGAGCAAAAGTGAAGTTCGCGTTGCGAGTGGAGTTCAAGGCACAGCCTTGAGTGAAGTTCGCGCAAAGCGCGAGTTGCGGTGGGGAATAAAATGCGTGGATTGGCGGCCATGCCGCCGTGAATTGCCGCTTGTTGCGGCGTTAATTGCAATTTCGTTGCGTTGTGTTAAAATTGATGGGTGTCGGCAAGGCGAAGGGGGATAGATGGCTCGGCTTAGGGGATCCTTCGACAAGCTCAGGATGACGGCTTGCCGTCACTTAGGGGATCCCTCGAGTGCCTCGGAATGACGGTGCCCTTTAGGGTAACGTACCCTTCGGGGATAACGGCCTTTGCCGTTGTGAATTATACACAATCTTGACGATAAGAGAGGGGAATTAAGATGAGAAAAGGGGTGCTATCCGAATGCAAAGCATTCGGGAGAAATCTTGCCTGCGGCAAGGAGAAATCCGTCTACGACGGGAGAAATCCAAGGCTATGACTCGGGAGAAATCCGCCTGCGGCGGGATAAGGTTTGGCAAAATCCTAAGGCGAAGGGAATGAAATTGAGATGAGTGAGTGGGCATCCAAACGAAAGAGCGAAAACCCAACGTACTGAGCGTACATGGTTTGAGCGAAAGAGCGGATGACCCGCTCAATCGCTCAATTTCGCCCCTTCGCCTTAGGATTTGGGGACGATGATGACGTCGGTCGCCTCCCGCCCCGTCTCCTCCGTGACTACGTAGAGGATCTGCGCGACTTCGGCGGCGGTGAGGTCGGAATCCTGCACCAAGACGTTGACGTTGTTGGCGGACATCGTGACGCACACGTCAGAGAACCCGCGGGCTTTGATGAGGTTTTCCAAGACGACTTCCTCGCCGCTGTACTCCAAAAGGGTGAGTTTCTTCTCCTCGGCGGCGGCTTTGGCGTCGGCGGACGAGGCGTCCGAACGAATGATGGAATCCAAATAGCTGTAGGTCTGCTGACGGACGGCGTCACGATCGGACTTCATCGCGGAAAACACGGTGGCCGTGGTGACCTCGGAATCCTGACGGGCCTGCACGTTGTTGTTCTTGGCGGCGGCGCGCTGGGAGAGAAGCACGTTGAGATAGGCCGCTACCACGAGAAGGACGACCATCGCCACGATGACGAAGATCTTTTTGCCGTTGCCCGAGCGGGTGCGCTTCTTGCTGTCTTTGGGCTCCGCCGCGTTGACGTCTTTTTGTTTGATGGTTTTTTGTTTGTCGTTGCCTTTCATATCTACCTCCAAGATATTGTATTTTCGTTGACAACGCCCGGTGGGGCGGTGTATACTGCTATTGAAATCGATGTCCCTGCAAACTTTGTTTGAGGTGGGAAATGTCACGAATTGTGAGATCGATTTCTTTTTTTGTTTTATGCCGCCCTACTCGCGGGGGCGGTTTTTCGTTGGCGGATTCGGTCTGCATAGAGCGAACGCGCGGCTATTTGTCTTTGGTGAAAATCTGGATTTGGTCCAAGTCGGCGCCCGTGGCCGTTTGGACGGCGCGCATAAGGCGAACGGACACCCCGCTATCCCCCGCGCCCTCGCTGACTACGATGACGCCCACCAGAGCGCCCGAACGGTCGTAGGTGACCAAGACGTCCGTACTGCCCGCGCCCTCTATGCGCGAGAGAATGGCCGAGAGGTCGTCGTTCGACGTGGTGCCCGAGGTGCGCCACAGGCTGCCACCCGAGGAAGCGATGGTGCCCGAAGTCGAGGCCCCGCACGAATGCAGGTTGCACGCCATATAGATCATCACCGCGACCAAAGCGACCGTGAGGGCAACGAGGACGGGGCCGCCGGGGGAACGGAGTTTGGCCCACAAGGCGCTTGCGCGCAGGCGCTCCCAAAGCCCTCTGCAACTATCCGCTTTCAACAATGACCACCTCCTCGGGTTCGACCGACATCACGATGCACACGTATTCGCCCAAGCCGTCGGGCGCATCGCCCCGAACGTACACCGTCACCACGCCCCTCTCCTCGTCCACCGTAAGGTCGTACACGGCGGCATAGCGGGCACGAATGGTCGAGAGGGATTGCTGCCTGCGTTCGAGTTCAATAAAATCTATGTAGGACTCGTCCCGTTCATAACTGCCCGCGTCGAAATTGATGAGGTCGGTAAGGCGGATATCCTGTCGAAAAAAGCGCGCGACGGGGGTGATGATGACGAAAAGAAGAAGGACGGCGAAAATGCCCTTGACGTACTTGCTCATTTGCCCCCGAGGAAGGAGTACGTCCGCCAAAACGCCCAACAGGACTACGCCGACCACACCCAACAGCCAACCCATACTACAACACCATGGTCACCGAACACATCACCAACAACAAAGTGACGATGAAGGTGAAACCCACGCCCGCGACGGCGGCGAGAAGGGAGCGCATACATTCGCCCACAGAGGAGACGAAGGACGCCATGCGGCGGTCGCCGATGGGCTCGATGAGCCCCGCCGTGAGTTTGAGGCCGACGACCAGCGCGGTGAGTTCGAGCAAGGGGCCCAAGACCACCGTGAGCACGGTGAGGACGGCGTACACGCCCAAGGCGTTTTTGATGAGGTTGAGGGAAGCCGTGACCAAGTCGAAGCCCTGCGAAATGTAGCCGCCCAAAAGGGGCAGGTAGGAGCCGATGACGTAGCGCGCGGCGCGGACGGACATGGTGTCGGCCATACTGCCGGCAATGCCCGCCACCGTGAGATAGGTGGTGAACAGGCCGAAGACGACGCCCAGAACCACGCCAACGATATAGCGCGTGGCCGACTGCAATTTGTCCAGCCGCACGCTGTCCGAAAGATTGCCGACGACGGAAAACACCACCGAGGCAATGAATAGGGGAAGTACGATATTGGCTATGACGTCCCCCACCAACGTGCAACAAAACGCCAACTGCGGACGGAACAAAGCGGACGTCGAAGAGGCGCCCAAAGCCGTCATAAGGGTGGTGAGGGGCGGCGTGACGAGATTCATCACCGATACCAAAGAGGTGACCGTTTTGCGGACGGAAGTCACCACGTTCACGACGATGGTGACGACCGTGAGCAACACCGCGCCGTAACAGACGAAATAAACCACGTCGGTGGTCTGGCGCCTGAGAAAGTTTTGGGTGAGCCCCATCAAAAGATTGAACAACAGCGAGATGAGCACGATGATGGCCAAGGATGGCAAAACGCGCGTAAAGGAAGAGGTGAACGCCGACCACACCAAGGACAGCAACTCGCGCGGGGTGAGGGAGAGTTCGCCCTTGATGAGGGCGGCCATCGTCTCGCGCACCGAGACGTCGCCCCCCGCCAAGCCCCGACAAAAGGTCTCGAACTCCGCGACGTCCAAGGCGTCGAGATTGCGATCGACGTACTCTTCCAACTCTTCCTCGGCGCGGGAAGCCGAGTCGGCGGCGGCGGTGGCGCGGGGGACGAACGCCAACGCGACGGAAAGAAAAACCGTGATAGACAAAAGGAAGACAAGGCGTTTCATAGCAGCAAAGAGATGGTGCGCACCAAGGCGGTGACGATGGGCAGCCCCATGAGAAAGACCGCGATCTTGCCCGCCAACTGTATCTTGTCGCCCACCGACTGCACGCCCGCGTCGCCCGCGACCGAGGCCGCGTACTCGGTAAGGTAGCCTACGCCCACTATTTTGAGCACGCCCGAAAACAAGGCGTCGTCTACACCGCCCGCCGAAAGCAACGCGCCGAACGCGTTGACGACCGAGGTCATGGAAGAAAGGACGATGGTGAGCACCACCACGCCCGTGACCACCAAGACGAGAAGGTGCCACTCGGGCTTGTCCTTTTTGAGTAGGAGGGAAAGCAAAACGCCCACCATACCTACGCCTACCACGCGCAAGACTTCCATACTAATACAATTCGAACAGGGAACGAATGTTGTCGAACAGCCCCGCCACCATGTCGAGGACGGTGAGCAACGCCAAGACGAGCGCCGCCAGATTGACCAAGGTGGCGATGTCGTCCCGATCGCTCTTTTTGAGCAACAAGTTGACGAGGGACGTGAGCACGCCCAAAGTCGTCAAGCGAAATAGTACCGTCAAATCCATACTACACCATCCATATCATCAACCCTACGCCCAAGACGCACCACAGTTTGGCGTACAAGCGTCCTTTCGCGGCGTACTCGCGGCGTGCGTCCTCGTCCAAAAGGCGGACGCGTTCTTTGACGAAGGCAAGACGGGCGGCTTGTCCCGTCATATCCGAGCGCCCCAAGGAAAGCAACAGCTCGCGTATTTCCGCCCATTGTCCGCGCGGCAAGGCGACCTCGCCCACCTCGGGATAGGTGAGAAGCGCCGCAGCAACCGCCGAGCGGGGGTGCGCCGAGGCGAAGCGCTCGAAAATGCGGGGAAGAGGCGCCATATCGTAGCGTATCTGCTCCTCTATAAATACCAATAGCGTCTGCAAATCCCCCATAACGTCCACCCTTTTTCGATACCGCACGCGCATCGTCCACCCTATGCACACGCAACAAACGCATACCACGCCGCCCAACAGAAGATTAAGCATAGGCGATCTCCTCTACGTGCCCCACCGAGGGGGCGGAAGACAGCAATACGCGCACGGGGAAAACAGCGGACAAGGCGGCGTCCGCAAAGCGCGTGCGGTCGCCGTGCACGGTGGCGACCACCGAAACCCCGCCCGCCGCAAGATAGCGGACGACCTCGAGGTCGCGGGGCAAGTCCAACTCGTCCGTGACGACGTAGGCGGGGTTGAGGGCGCGCAATACCCCGCGATACAATAGGTCCTTGGGCGCGCCCGACAAGGTGAACGCCTCGCCGACGGGGCGAACGCCGCCCAGAGAAATCTCCTCGCGCTCGTCCAAAACCACCACGTTGACGAGGTGGCTAAGCCGCGCCGCCAAGTCGCGGACGAAGGTGGTCTTGCCGCAAAAGGGAGGAGAGACGACGAGCACGCTACTGCCCATCACCCGCGAAAGGGGCAAGGCGCGACTGCACCCCTCTACCGCGTGGGGCAGGCGAATGACCAACCCCGAAACGCTCTGCAAGGCGTGCAAGGCGTGGGCTTGCACCCCATACCGCCCCGCGACGCCTATGCGCACGCCCCCCGTATAGGGAAGGTAGCCGTCCACCAAACGGGAAACCACGGTGTAGACCGAATAGTCCGAAGCCACCGAAAGACAGCGGTCGAGGTGCGCCCTCGTGCAAACGACGTCCGTCGAATGCGTACGGCCGCGCGTGACCACCTTGACGGGGCAATCCACCGCCAAACGAATTTCGCATACGTCTTGGTAGGCAAAGACGACGTCATACAATTCTCCGAGCAACTTTTTCACGCTAAGAGGTATGCCGCCGTGAAAGATAATATGAGGAAAACGCTACGTTACGACAAATTGCGCGTAGAAGAAGCCACGCGGCAAAGCGCGGTCAATCGTGCCGAAGACAATAGGCGACGAGGTCTGCGACACGATCGGCCTCGTGCAGGCGGTTGACGTAGCCCGCGCTGAAGCGTACCATGCCCTCCGAACGCGTGCCCAAGAAGCGGTGCAACAGCGGAGCGCAATGCAATCCCGCGCGGGTGGCCACCCCCGCCTCGGACAACTTGTCGGCGAGATAGGCCGAGGAAAGCCCCTTGCGGTAGATAGAGACCACGCCCGATACGCCCGAATACACGCGCAACCCCTCGAGGGAACGGAGATTCTCCGCCAAACGCGCGACGAAGCGCGTTTCTTTGTCCTCGACGCGGGAAAGGTGCGCCGCCGTCCAGCGGAGTCCCGCGCCCAACGCGCAAACGCCCGCACCGTCCAAGGTGCCCGCTTCCAAGCCCTCGGGATAGGACATGGGCTGGTAGACGTTGACGCTGTCCGTGCCCGTGCCCCCGTATAAAAGCGGATTGACGCGAACGGTCTTGTTGAAGACCAAAAAGCCCACGCCCTGCAAGCCGTGCAAGCCCTTGTGCGCGGGCGCGGCGAGCATATCGCAACCTATGCGGCGCATGGACAAAGGGAAATGCCCGACACTCTGCGCGGCATCCACCAAGTAGGGAACGGCGCGTTCGGCGCACAGTTCGCCCACGCCCGAAACGTCGTTGGCTATCCCCGTGACGTTGCTGACGTGATTGAGAACGACGAGCCGCGTGTCGGCGCGTATATGCCGCTCCACGTCGCGGCGCGTAACCCCCACCGCGGGCGAGGCGGGCGAAGCGAGGCTGAGGGTAATAAGCCCCTTGCGCTGCATTTCGTGCAAGGGACGAAGCACCGAGTTGTGCTCGGTGACCGTGGTGACGACGTGCGCCCCCGCGGGGACAGAGCGAATGGCCAAGTTGAGCGCCTCGGTGCAATTCTTGGTGAACACCACCTCGGCGGCGGGATTGTCCACGAAGCGGCGGATCTCCTCGCGCACGCGATATATCTGCAAGCCAAGCCATACGCTGTCGGTATGGGCGCCGCGAGAGGCGTTGGCCTTGCGGTTGACGGCCTGAACGAACGCGCGCATGACCTCGACGGGAACGTAACGAGAAGTGGCGGCATTATCCAAATAAATCATACACTTTCTACCTTTTATCCTCATATAGTATATTGAAGGCCGCCTTCAATCGTTACAAAGGAAAAGGAGGGTGTATGCAATACGTTTTGTTTGTGTTTTCCTCGCGGGACGGCGCGATGCGGTTGTACGACTACTGTATGTCGAGGCGCATAGCGGCAAGCGTCGTCAACACGCCGCGAGAATTGGGCGCAAGCTGCGGCATATCCATACGGATAGGTACCAAAGACAAATGGTACGTGGGGCGCGGCGTGACCAAATTGCCCACCTACGTCGGCACGTATTTGGTGACGCAGACCATAATGGGGCGCACGATCACGAAAATATACGAGTGAAAAACGGGGTGCCGAAGCGTGTCTTCGGGACCCCGACGATATGCCCGAGGGTAGCCCCCTTGCGCGAAGAAAAAGCCGTTTCTCCATAGGGAAAACGGCTTTTTGCATACCGTATGAACGGTAAGGCGAACGTTATTTCTTGGCCTTGATCTCGTTCTGCATGGCGACCACTGATTCGCCGCAGTAGGTCTTGCGCAACAAGGGCTTTTCGATTTTGCCCGTGGGATTGCGGGGCACTTTGGCGAAGATGATACGGCGGGGACGCTTGTAGCGGGGAAGTCCCAAACAGAACTCGTTGATGTCCGCCTCGGTGCAAGAAGCGCCCTCTTTGAGTTCAATGATGGCGGCGGCTATCTCGCCCTGCCGCTTGTCGGGAAGGCCGATGACCGCCACGTCCTTGACGTCCTTGTGGGCGCGAATGAAATCCTCGATCTGGACGGGATAGAGATTCTCGCCGCCCGAAATAATGACGTCCTTTTTGCGGTCCACCAAATAGATGAACCCGTCCGCGTCCTGCATCGCCATATCGCCCGTGTAGAGCCAACCGTCCTCCAACACTTCCTTGGTGGCGGCGGGATCCTTGTAGTAGCACTTCATCACGCCGGGGCCGAAGACCGCCAACTCGCCCACTTCGCCCTGCCGAACGTCATGGTGCGCGGTGTCTACGATGCGCACCTGCCAGCCGTAGCCCGCCACGCCGATGGCGCCGACCTTGTGCATATTCTCCACGCCCAAGTGTACGCAGCCGGGGCCGATGGACTCGCTAAGGCCGTAGTTGGTGTCGTATTGGTGGTGGGGGAACAAGGCGTGCCAACGCTTGATAAGGCTGGGGGGCACGGGTTGGGCGCCGATGTGCATAAGCCGCCATTGGTCGAGGTGGTAGTCCGCCAAACGCAAGTCGCCGCGATCCACCGCGTCCAAAATGTCCTGCACCCACGGCACGAGAAGCCACACGATGGTGCAACGCTCGTCGCTGACCGCGGACAAAATGGTCTTGGGCGAAGTGCCGCGCAGAAGAACCGCGCGCGAAGCGGACAACAAGGAGCCGAACCAGTGCATTTTGGCACCCGTATGATAGAGGGGCGGAATGCAAAGGAAGACGTCGTCGCGCGTTTGACCGTGGTGCGCCTGCTCTACCTTGGCCGAATGGGACAAGGCGAGGTGGGCGTGCAGAATGGCCTTGGGGAAGCCCGTGGTGCCCGAACTGAAATAGATGGCCGCGTCGTCCTCTTCGGTGAGGGTGACGTCGGGTTTGTCAACGGGGAAATTGGCGACGATGGTGAGATAGTCGTCCGCAAACGTGGGGCAGTTGTCGCCCACGAAGAAAAGATTACGCACACGGGGCAATTCGTCGCAGATCTGCTCCATACGGCCGATGAACTCGGGGCCGAAGAACAAAGCGTCGATGTCGGCCAATTCCACGCAATACTTGATCTCGTCCGCGGTGTAGCGGAAGTTGAGGGGGACGGCCAAAGCGCCCATCTTGAGAATGCCGAAGTAGATGGGGAGCCACTCGATGCCGTTCATGAGCAACACGCCCACGCGGCTACCCTTGACGTAGCCGTCCGCCAAAAGCATATTGGCCACGCGGTTGGCCTTCTCGTCGAACGCCTGCCAAGTGAGGGTGCGGCGGTAGTGGTCGGCGGGGTTGCGCTCCACCAAGTTGTACTCTTTCCAGGTGACGCGCTCGCGCGGGGCGGCGGCGTCGGGATTGATCTCGACCAAAGCAATATCCTGCGGATATTGTCGTGCATTGTTTTCCAATAATTCGGTAATAGGCATATAGCACCTCTTTCGATAGATGTTTTCGTATTTTTATTCCCAATCCACGTAGCGGGTGAGCCACTTGTCGGGGAAATAGTCCGCGGGTAAGCCCTTCTTTTCCCGACGGCGGGATTGCCAACGGTTGAGAAGGAACATCAAGGTCATCGTGCCCGCGACGAGAAGCGCCGCGGCGACCGCGTACAACGCGTAGTGCAACGCGGTGAGATTCTCGATCCCCAACCAATTCATGATTTCGCCGTCCGTCATCTGCACGATGAGGGGTTTGTCCACTTGGTTGGCGTAGTCGGTAAACAGGTAGATGAGCCACGAATAGGCCACGCAGGTCAATCCGCCCACCACCATCTGCCACCAATGGCGACCGTTGAGGCGCGCAACGTTGGCGATCATCAGCATGGAGCCGAAATAGAGCAAGTGGTGATTGGTAAGCGCCATAACGAACAAAAACGGGGTGTCCATATTGACGATATGGCTGTCGGGCGACACCCAAAAGGACACGGAATACATCGTGCCCGCCATAAAGGCCGCCCATATGGGGAACTCCTGCACCTTTTTGAGGCGGAAAGTGACGGCAATGCCATAGAGGAAATAACTGAGCGCCGAGAACTCCAAGGGGAACTTGTAGTGCTGCCCGACGACCTGCCAATAGACGTATTCGCCGATTTTGTATGTAATGAGGAAACAGGCGATGCACCAAGCGATCGTATACGACGCTTTGGGCTTGTCGCGCAGAAGAAAGATGACTACGTTGAGTATGATGAACAGCAGAAAGACCAACAGGCCGCCCCACCAATAGGCATTATTACCGAACATACGCGCCTCCTATATGGGCTATTATACTCTTAGAGGTATGTAAAGTCAATGGTTTTGCGCTTTTTGCACCGCGCGCAGAACCGACCGCGCGACCGAGGAAACCGCGAACGGCACGGCGCACGATACGACCGAGAGGGACAAAATATGCCTTGACAAATAGACAATACTATTTTATAATTAATAACGCGGACGGACGAAAGACGAATACGCCGTCCGAAGGTGAATTATGAACGAGTGGGAATTGATGAACGCGCGGCATAGCGTGCGCGCCTATAAAAATACGGCCATCGAAGAGGAAAAAGTGCGGCGACTCCAAGCGGAGATCGAGCAATGCAACCGCGAAAGCGGGCTGCGGATACAACTCTTCACCGAAGAACCGGAGGCTTTTCAAGCGGGGAAAGCGCACTACGGCGCATTCCGCGGGTGCAAAAACTATTTCGCCATAGTGGGTGAAAAAGGCAAAGAGGAAGCCGTGGGGTATTACGGCGAACGGCTGGTGCTTCTATCGCAATCGCTCGGGCTGAATACCTGCTGGGTGGCCCTGACCTATAAAAAAGGCAAAGTGACGGTGAACGTGGAGAAAGACGAAACGCTGTACGTCGTCATCGCCTTGGGATACGGCGAAACCGAGGGCGTGCCCCACCGCTCGAAACCCGTCGAAAAAGTGGCGGACGTACCGAAAAACGCCACCACGTGGTATATGAACGGCGTCCGCGCCGCCTTGACGGCACCTACCGCCATCAATCAACAGCAGTTTTGGATAACGCTCACCGAAGACGGCAAAGTGAAGGCCGTGAGCAAGTGGGGTCCGTGCAGTAAAATAGACCTCGGCATCGTCAAACTCCATTTCGAGTGGGGCGCGGGCAAAGAGAATTTCGAATGGGCGTAAGCAACGAACAGGAGTGGATATGGAGAAAAAACAAGACCCGAAATTGGTGCAGGAAGCAAAAGAGATCTTCGAAGATACCAAAACGCGATTCCGCAAGTATTTTACGCCGAAAAATATCGTGATGCTACTCGTCGCGGCGGGCATCGTCGTGGTGGCGATATTCTGCTTTTTGAACGAGTGGATCCCCTTGGAGGAAGGCACGCTGACGTGGCAAGCCAAAATCATCATGTCCGTGGCGGTCGTGGCGGCAGGCGTGTTTTTGAGCAAGGCGCTCGACCTTATATTGGTGGTGCTGCTGCGCGGTAGCGCGCGCGCCATTACCATAGAGCGCATGATACACAGCTTCGTGAAGTACGTCATCGCCATCATCGCCGTCATCATCATCCTCGTCGTATGGTTCGGCAAAGAGTACATCGCGGGCGTGCTGGGCGGCGTGGGCGTCTTGGCCCTCGTCATCGGCTTCGGCGCGCAAAAACTCATCGGCGACGTAATAGCGGGCGTCTTCATGGTGTTCGAGGGGAATATCGCGGTGGGCGATATCGTGACCATTAACGACTGGCGGGGCACGGTCAAAGAAATAGGGATACGTTCCACCGTTTTGGAAGCCGGCAACGGCAATATCAAAGTGTTTACCAACTCGATCATTACCGAATTTGTGAATATGTCCAAGAACGAGACTTTGGCCGTGGTGACCACCTACGTGGACTACGCGACGCCCGTGGAAACGACCGAAAAAGTGCTGAACGTAGGCTTGACGAGCGTCAAGAGCCGCATCCCGTCCATCACGGACGACCCGCAATACGTGGGCATAGAGGAAATGGGCGACAACGGCTACCTGGTGAAGGTGGTGGCGCATTGCCACGAGGGCGAGCGCTTCCAAGCGCAGCGCGATTTGACGCGGGAAGTAATGCTCCTATTGCAACAGGGCAACGTGGCGATCGCCTACCCCCAAGTGGACGTGCATACGAGAAACGATTAGCCCGTCGAGAGCGCCGTGCGGTGAAGTTTCGCCTATGGCGAAGTGGGATGCTACGCAGTGAAGTTCAACGTAGCCTTGCGCGAAGTTCGCCTACGCGAATTGTGGTAGATATAGACGCCTAACGGCATCGAAATTATAACGTGCGCCGAGAGGCGTATCGAATATAATCCATATAAAGGAGAACAGTATGCAAAAAGTTACCAACGACATCTTATATGTGGGCGTCAACGACCACAAAATCGACCTCTTTGAGGGACAATACGACGTGCCCAACGGTATGGCGTACAACAGTTACGTCATATTGGACGGCAAAATCGCCGTGATGGACACCGTGGACCGGCACTTTACGCACGAGTGGCTGGACAACCTCGGCGAGGCGTTGGCGGGCAGAAAACCCGACTACCTCGTGGTGCAACACATGGAACCCGACCACTCGGCCAATATCGTCAACTTCCTGACGACCTATCCCCAAGCCAAAGTCGTGTCCTCGGATAAGGCCTTCCAGATGATGCAAAACTTCTTCGGCAAGGATTTCGCCGACCGCCGTATCGTGGTGAAAGAGGGCGATACCCTCGACCTCGGCAAGCACGTGCTCCACTTTGTCGCGGCGCCTATGGTGCATTGGCCCGAAGTGACGGTGACCTACGACAGCACGGATAAGGTGCTCTTCTCGGCCGACGGATTCGGCAAGTTCGGCGCCTTGGACGTGGAGGAAGATTGGGCGTGCGAGGCAAGACGCTACTACTTCGGCATCGTGGGTAAGTACGGCGGACAGGTGCAGGCGCTCCTCAAAAAGGCCGCCAACTTGGATATCTCCATCATTTGCCCCCTGCACGGTCCCGTGCTCAAAGAGAATCTCGGCTACTACCTCGGCCTGTACGACACCTGGTCTTCGTACGGGGTGGAAAGCCAAGGCATTATGATCGCCTATACCTCGGTGTACGGCCACACCAAGAAGGCAGTGGAATATCTCGCCGAAAAGCTGAAAGCGGACGGCTGCCCCAAAGTGGTGGTGTGCGATTTGGCGCGCGAGGATATGGCCGAGGCCGTGGAGGACGCCTTCCGCTACGGCAGATTGGTGCTGGCCACCACGACCTATAACGCGGATATTTTCCCCTTTATGCGCACGTTTATCGAGCAGCTCGTGGAGCGCAACTACCAAAACCGCACGGTGGCCTTCATCGAGAACGGCTCGTGGGCGCCTTTGGCCGCCAAGGTGATGCGCGGTATGTTGGAGGGGTGCAAAAACGTGCACTTCGCCGAGCCCGTGGTGAAGATCAAGTCGGCGATGACCGAGGACAACAAGGCGCAAATGGACGCTTTGGCCAAGGAATTGTGCCAGGACTATATGGCGCAGGCCGACGAAACCGCCAATAAGAACGACCTCACCGCCCTCTTCAAGATCGGATACGGACTGTACGTGGTGACCAGCAACGACGGCAAAAAGGACAACGGCCTCATCGTCAATACCGTGACGCAAGTGACCAATACGCCCAACCGCGTGGCCGTGTGCATCAACAAGCAGAATTACTCGCACCACGTCATCAAGCAAACGGGCAAGATGAACGTCAACTGCCTGTCGCAAGAGGCGCCCTTCTCGGTCTTCGAGGACTTCGGCTTCGTGAGCGGGAGAAACGTGGATAAGTTCGCGGGGAAAGAGGTGCTGAGAAGCGATAACGGCCTCGTCTTCCTGCCCAAGTACATCAACGCGATGATGAGCCTCAAGGTAGAGCAATACGTCGACCTCGATACGCACGGCATGTTCATCTGCGAGGTGACCGAGGCACGCGTGCTGTCCAACGTGGAAACCATGACCTATACCTACTACCAATCGAACGTCAAGCCCAAACCCCAAGTGGACGGAAAGAAGGGGTACGTGTGTACGGTTTGCGGGTACGTATACGAGGGCGAGGAATTGCCCGAGGACTTCGTGTGCCCCCTGTGCAAACACGGCGTGGCCGACTTCGAGCCGATAAAATAACCATAGTAATCAAGGCGGAAACCGCTTGAAATAAAACGAAAAGGAGAAAGAAACTATGAAATATGTATGCGCTTGCGGATGGGAATACGACGAGGACTTGGGCGACGCCGAATTGGGCATTGCCCCCGGCACCAAGTTCGAGGATCTGCCCGCCGACTTCACCTGCCCTTGGTGCGGTCTCGGCAAAGACGAATTCCAAGAGGAATAGTCGAAACTGCGCTATGCTCCCAAGGGGCGTAGCGGAAAATCAAACGAAAAAGGCACCCGAGGGGGTGCCTTTTTTCGTTGGGGATGGCGAGAGGTGCATCCGACAAAGGGATGCACGGTGAAGTTTTCGCCTGTGGCGAAAGTGAAGTTGCTTCGCAGTGAAGTACAAGGCACAGCCTTGCGTGTAGTTCGCGCAAAGCGCGAGTTGCGGTGGGGATAGAGAGACGCCTGTCGGCGGGGACGAGAACGTGTTATTGGAGTTCGTCAAACTTGTCTACGATCAAGCCGGCTTCGGCGAACAGGCCCATACTGAACTCGTCGGGATAGCCCTCTTTGTAGACCACGCGCTTGATGCCGCTGTTGATGATCATTTTGCAACAGATGCTGCAGGGTTGGTGGGTGCAATAGAGGGTGGCGCCCTCGAGGGCTATGCCCTGCTTGGCGGCCTGAATGATGGCGTTCTGCTCGGCGTGAACGGCGTAGCACAACTCGTGGCGCGTGCCCGAGGCGATGCCCAACCGCTCGCGCATACATTCGCCCTTTTCTTTGCAACTACGAAGCCCCGAGGGGGCGCCGTTGTAGCCCGTGGTGAGAATGCGCTTGTCGCGGGTGATGATGGCGCCGACCTGACGGTTGCTCTTGAAGCAGGACGACCACTCGGCCACGGCGAAGGTGAGATCCATAAATCGTTTATCCCATTTGTCCATAGTATTATTCTCCTTATTCTTTCTATCAGTTTAGCACGTTTCGAGCACAATGGCAAGCCCCAATCATTCCACGCGGGCCAGCACGACCGAGGTGGAGGTGGGCGCGTCGGGGGCGATGACGGTGGCGGCTTGAATGATGGCCGCCGCCTCGGCAAGCGAGGACGGCTTGTCGGTGTAGAGGTGGGCGATGGGGGCGCCCGCCGAAACGTAGTCGCCCGTCTTGGCGTCCAAGAGAATGCCCGCAGCAAGGTCGATGGGCTCATCCTTGACCGAACGCCCCGCGCCCAAAACCTTGGCGGCAAGGCCGTAGGCTTCGGCGTCTACTCGGGCGATATAGCCGCCATGGGGGGCGGTGACCACGGTATTATAGGCGGCCTCGGGGAAGGGCTTGGTACCGTCAAGGTACCCCACGTCACCCCCCTGCGCCGCTACCATGGCGACGAATTTGGCCTTGGCCGCGCCCGAAGAAAGGGCTTCGGCGGCCAACGCGTGGCATTGAGATAAATCGCCTTTGCCCGCCAGATAGAGCATATTGGCGGCAAGCGAAAGGCACAATTCGATCAAATCGCGCGGGCCGTCGCCGTCTAAAGTGCGGACGGCCTCCTCTACCTCGAGGCTGTTGCCGATGGCGCGCCCCAGAGGCTTATCCATATCCGTGATAAGGGCGACGACCTTTTTGCCTGCCATCTTGCCCACCGTGACCATCTGCCGCGCCAAGTCGGTGGCCTCGTCCGTGGTCTTCATAAACGCGCCCGAGCCGGCCTTGACGTCCAAGACGATGGCGGATGCGCCCGAGGCTAACTTTTTGCCCATAATGCTGCTGACGATGAGGGGAAGGCTGTCTACGGTGGCGGTGACGTCGCGCAACGCATATATTTTCTTGTCGGCGGGCGCGAGGTTGCCGCTTTGGCCGATGACGGCGAGCCCCACGTCGTTGACAATGGCGGCGAAGCGACGGCGGTCGATGGTGGTACGGAAGCCCGCGATGGACTCCAACTTGTCGATGGTGCCGCCCGTGTGACCGAGGCCACGGCCGCTCATCTTGGCCACTTTGACACCGCAAGCCGCGACGATGGGCGCGACCACCAACGTGGTCTTGTCCCCCACGCCGCCCGAACTGTGCTTGTCCACGACGGGGCCCTCGATATCGGAGAGGTCGACCACGTCGCCCGAATCGCGTATGGCGAACGTCAAAGCCGCCGTCTCCTCGGCGGTCATGCCGCGATAGTAGACGGCCATGAGAAGTGCCGCCATCTGGTAGTCGGGAACGGCGCCCGTCGTGTAGCCCGAGACGAAGAAGTCAATCTCCTCTTTGGTGAGCGCGGCGCCGTCGCGTTTCTTTTTGATAATATCGTACATTTGCATAATCAGTCCTCCAAGGTGAACGCGTGGGGCAAGAGGTCGGATAGCGTAAGAACGACGACTTCGTCCCCCCGTCGAAGCACGACGGGCATGGCGGGCGGGCAAAACTCGGCGAGTACCTGACGGCATATACCGCACGGGGGGCAATAGTCACCCGCCGCACCCGCCTCGGCGCCTACGACGGCAAGCGCGGAAAAGGCGTGCGTGCCCTCGGACACGGCCTTGGCAATGGCGACGCGTTCGGCGCATAGGGTGGCGCCGTAGGACGCGTTCTCGACGTTGCAACCCGTATAGATACGCCCGTTTTGGGCAAGTAAGGCCGCGCCTACCGCAAAGTGGGAATAGGGGCAGTAGGCGTTGGCACGGGCCTCTTCGGCCTTGACAAGCAGCGTTTGATAGTCCATAGTGTTCATCGTCCGTCTCCTTGGGAAAATAATCTCGCGATAAGGCTCTCCCCCTCGAGGGCGGGAAGCCCGAAATTGTCCAGCACGGTGGCCGAAACGTCCGCAAAAGTGGGTAACGTATGGAGGTTTTGCGGTACGACGCCCGCGCCGTACACCAGCAAAGGCACGTACTCGCGCGTATGGTCGGTGCCGCGGAACGAGGGATCGCAACCGTGATCGGCGGTGACGATGAGCAGGTCGTCCGAGCGCATACGCGCAAGGAAAACGGCCAAGGTGCGGTCTATCTCGGTAAGGGCGGCGGCGTAGCCGTCCACGTCGCGGCGATGGCCGTACACCATATCGGTATCCACCAAATTGACGAAGCAAAGACCGCGGAAGTCCTCGGCCTCGGCCTCGAGCGTGAAGGCAAGCCCCTCGGTGTTGGACCGAGTGCGGCGGTAGCGCGTGACGCCGCTTTCGGCGAAGATATCCACGATCTTGCCGATGGACAGCACGTCATAGCCCGCATCGCTCAGCAAATTGAGCATAGTGGGCGGGGGTACCAGACTGAAATCGTGGCGATTGGCCGTGCGCACGTAGGGCCATTCGCCCGTGAAGGGACGCGCGATGACGCGGCCGACGCCGTGCGGCCCCGTGAGTATGGCGCGCGCCTTGCGGCACATATCGTACAACGCTTCGACGGGAATGACGTCCTCGTGCGCGGCGATCTGGAAAACGCTGTCCGCACTGGTGTAGACGATGGGCGAGCCCGTGGCGACGTGCTCGCGGCCGTAGTCGGCGATGACTTGAGTGCCGCTGTAGGGCCGATTGCACAAGACTTTGCGACCGATGGCCTGCTCGAAGGCCCGTATGACCTCGGGGGGAAACCCCTCGGGATAGGTGGGGAAAGGACGGGGACTGACCACGCCCGCTATCTCCCAATGCCCGACCGTGGTGTCCTTGCCTTGGCTCCGCTCGGCCATACGGCCGTAGGCCGCCACGGGGGAAGACACGCCAAGCCCCGAAGGCAATCCGTCCACGTTCCATAGTCCCATCGACCGCATAGTGGGCACGGCAAAACCCGCGCCGCGGGAAGCGCCCAACAGCGTATTGCTGCCCTCGTCGCCCCAACGGGACGCGTCGGGCATGGCCCCTACGCCGAAACTATCTATGACGATGATAAAAATGCGATTTTTCATAAACTCCCTTTACGCGATGATATCGCGTAATCCTCATTTTTATTATATAGGACGAAAGGGACGCTGTCAATAGTGGTATTTGACGAAAAAGGGTCGGTCGAGCGAACCGACGAACGAAAGGTGAAGCCACGACCAACGGAAGCGGCGAGCGAAGAGTACGCGCTCGGACGAGGACGCGCATATCCTCCTTAATCGCCCCATTCCTTGCAAATGGAGACGAGTTGGGAGTTGATTGAACGACTCTTCTCCCACAACGGATAGCGCACGTTGAACAGCCGCTCCAAAACGTGGCCTTCTTCGTCCGCCGAGGGAAGGTCCAACAGCCGACAACACACCTCGCGGGGTAAGGCGTCACGGAAGGAAAGCGTCCCTTCCCTATTGGGATCGGCGGAAGAAGTGAGAAGGACCATGGGCGGATAATCGGCGTCCACCCAACGGGCGGCGTCCAACAAAGAAGCCAACTTCGTGCACTCGAAACCGCGACCGAACCACCCGTCGTAGACGTGGATATTGGCCTCGGAAAGAGGGCGCAGATTGCCGAAAACGGACACGAAACCCCCTATACGTATGAGGTTTTGGAAGTCCACGGTGGGGGTGGCGCCCATACCGAAATAGGCGCGCACAGCGGGGCAACGCGCGGCGAAATACTCCCGAAGACGGGCGTTGTAGTGCATACGCATACAAAGAGAAGCCAACGTGGCACCCGTGCCGCAACCCACGAACACGACGCGGTTGCCTTGGGACGCGCCGTAGCGGCGACAGCGCAAATCGAGGCGGTGTTTGTCCGCGGCCAAGTCGGCCAAAAACTCGAAGACGCCGTTGAGTTGCTCGGTGAAAAACGGCTCGTCCGTCGCGGCGGCGTGGGATAGCCCCAACGCGTATACCGCCATCCCCCTGCGAGCCAACTCCATGGCAAGCGGCACGACGTCCGCACGCGTGCCCTCGTAGGGGTCGTCGTAGAAAACGACGGCCAAACACAACGCGCTTTTGTCGGGCGCATCGTCCGAACGGGTAAGAGCCATGGGCTCGAAATAGTCGGCCATAGCGCCCCCCTTGCCGTAGGGCAAGTTGGCGATTTGGCGCACGTTGATGGGCGCCTCGTAGGGCGCGGGCGGTTCGTTGGAATTGGAGTTGCGTTTGCCGTTGAAAATCATAATGCTTAAGGCGTCAATTTTCCGCACGATTGCACCACATGGCAATTTGTTGAATGTAGGCGTTGGAGTTGTTTTCTTCCTGTACGGATTGGACGTATTCCAACATCTCGCTACGATACATCAACTTTTCGAAGGGATCTATATCGTGCTTATTGTCAAGGTAGTTGACCAAGGATAAATAGTATTCCATACAAAAGTTGTTGTATAATTGCGTATCTACGGTACCGCGGGTGAAATTATTTTTAAGAGAGGCACGCACGTCCAACGTCTTGCGCAACCACTCCCCCGCATCGTCTTCTTCCAAAATCTTTTTGGACAAAAACAAATTGCGGTAAACGTAGGCGCGCACGAGGGATATAAGTCCTATCTCGTCGTTGTTCTCGCGGCACGGGGAACGTTGGCATAGAATCTCAATAGCCTCAATGGTCTTGTAGGCGTATTCTTTGGACTTGGAATGCAACATTTTTCGCATCATTTCGTTGTTTTCGTTATTGTTGGCATACAACATATACGCGAACGTAAGATGCTCGTAGATGAACACGTTGGCCCATTCGTCGAAAATGCCTATATCGTCGTCCACCGCCGCGATAATGTAGTGTTCGTACTCGCTTTTGAATGACCAAAAGATGTTGCGGTCGATATATACTTCGGACGTGTCCTTCTCCAACTTAATATGGATGACCATATTGAAGAAGGATAGACAAATATTGACGGCCAAGGCCAGCTCGCCGGAAAACTCGTAGTTGTGCCGCTGTTTGAACTCATGCATTTCGTTGTAGACTTTCTTTTCGTCGCCGAACATATGCGCGGCCTGCATATAAAAGAGAACGTATTGCGCCAATTCGTAGTCCGAGCATTTGGAGCCCGCTTCCGAATAATGAGACTCTATCTTGTCGTGAAGCAAATAACGGTTGTTAATAAGAAACATCTTGTTCTCGTTGACCGACATCTTTTGCCGACTCATAAAATAATCGACGATGCCCTCGGCAAACGGTTTTTCCGTGTCGGAAATGGGCTGAACGAAGGAATTGTCAAAGTCGGACGGCAAAACAACGTCCTCATCGCTGCGTTTGACGCAATGAATCTTCCTGGTACCGTACATGGATAAGACGTAGCCCAACTCGAAAAACAAGTTGTTGCTGACGGCACCATCCGCGCGATTCTGAAAAATAACGATGGCTTGGTTGCAAGTCTTGATTTGTTGAATAACCGTATCGCCGACCGAAGAAAACTTGGACGAATTGTCCGCATTGCCACCGATGCAACATACGTAGTTGTACTGCGTCTCCAGTATTCTTTTGACTTTTTTGGCCTCTTCGTTGGATCCGCTCCAGGCGATGAACACTCGATCTTTCATTGGTAATTCCCCTTATTTCTCATACTCTTTCAATAGGCTTTGCACATCGTTAATCAACTTTGCCGCGTGTACGCCGTCGGCAAACGCGTGATGCGCCGACACGGAAAAGGACATTTTGAATCGGTCGCCCTCCTTCACGTATTTCGTCCACACGATACGCGGGATAGAGGTCTGCGCCGCGTCGGCGAAATTGTACGGATTGGTAAACGAAGTAAGGTCAACCCAAGGCAAACAAGATACATATAGACAATCCGTTCGTATCTTCGGATTGAATACCTCGTTTGCTTTGATTTTAGCCGCCTCGATATCCAAGCGCGACTGCTCGTAAAACCGTTCACAGTCCGGCACATATTCGGTAAGGCAGGTGACGATGCTGTCGTCCTCACGAATGACGATATAGCTCGGGTGTACATAATCCCACCGAATGACTTCTCCTTCATCTATGCGCGTACGAAATTCCTCGATTTCATTGGCGGCATGACTCGCTACGTATAAAAACTCGGAGAAAAAATGGCGTCCGTTCTTTTTGCAATAGTGCACCAACCCCGTGACGTCCAAGCGCGCAACAACGGAAAAAACCGGATGCGTATACCGAATAAAATTGTCGTATTGGCTACGCCTCGACCAAGTGCTTATATCGATGCGTTCTTTCATAACAAACGTTTCACCTCCTCGAGATTGCGAACGACACGCGCATTTGCGTTGCAAAAGGCGTCCGGTTCTATCAAGTCTACCGCCATAATAGGCATAAAACCACCACGCGTGGCAGCCACAATTCCGTTGATGGAATCCTCTACGACGCAACACGATGTCGGCGTCAAACCCAACTTTTCGGCAGCAAGACAAAACATATAGGGATTGGGCTTGGACTTGTCGCCCACCTCTTCGCTGAATACGGTAACGGGGAAAAAGTAGTCTAAACTCAACCCTTTCTTTTCAAATAGCGAATAGGCGCGATCGCGATGAGACGAGGTGGCAAGCGCCGTTCGTATGCCGCGCGAACGAAGCGTATCCATCAAGGACAAAAAACCCTCTTTCAGCGAGAATCGACCGACGGCTATTTCGGCACGAACGTAGTCAATCATGGAATCGCGATAGGCATCGGCGTCAAGAGACGGAAACGCCCGACGGAGTTCGGCACGAATGACGGGTTCCGTTTTGCCGCACATCAACTGCCGATCCGCCTCGGTCAAAGGAAGATTGAATCGACGAGTCGACAAAACGAAAGCGTCCCGCCACAAACGCTCGGTATCGAAAATAACGCCGTCCATATCAAAAATAGCCGCATTGATTTTCACTGCTTTCGTCTCCTTGCCGTCCTACTTGTGATTATACAAAATACCGCCCGCGTTGTCAATATCTTTGCACGACGCTCTTTTGCGCTCAAACGGTGACGGCGCGGTAGACGGCGAGAAGATAGTCGTCCAAATAGGCGAGGGCTTGGGCGGCGAGGTCGTCGGGTACGCCGTAATAGGCCTCGGCGATGCCGCCCGTGATGGCCGCCAAAGTGTCGCTGTCGCCGCCTACCGAAATGGCGATGCGGAAAGAAGGAACGGAGACGGTGGACGCGGTGCGCGCGGACGTGGGCGTTCTGCCCGTCGTGCGCGTGCGGCTGTGACGCGCAACCAACCGAACGCTATTGCGGGCTTTGAAGCGCGTAATAGCGTTTTTTGTTGTGATTTTGGAGAATTAACGCCTTATTTTTGGGGGAAATACTTGACTATCGTACATATCGCAAAATACAATAGGGATATAATACAAGAGAGGTTTAATTATGGATAATTTGGTTCGCGGTGTTGCAAGCAAAGCAAAACTAATCGGAATGATTTTGTTGTTCGCGGCGACGGCCTTCGTATTGGTCCTCGACGCGGCGGGTATCGGCGGCGGCTTTATGCCCGTGATCGGCAGTTTGATATTGCTGGTGGTGGATCTGGCCATGGTGGGCATCATTCCCCTGCTCATCGCGTTGAAAAAGCACGACTTGGTCAAATACGCTTTCGCGCCCGTGTTCGGCTACTGGATCATCAGCACGCTCTTCAACCGCATCGGCCGCGCCGATTGGATCACGTCGGGCACCAACGGTATCGTCATTACCGCCTCGCTGTTCGACTTCATCGCGGGGTGCGCCCTCTTGGCCGTCATCGTGATGGCAGTCCTCTTCTTCATCACAAAGAAGAGCAAGATGCTGCAAATCGGCTTCTGCATCTTGGCGGGGGCGTTGGTGTTCTTCTTCTTGGCCTGGGTGATGTGGATCGCGGCCTACGCCAAGTTCGACGCGGACTGGACCTCTTACTTCGGCGCGTTCTACAACTATTTGTTCTTCCCCTTCGGTCTGGCCTTCGTGGCGCTTGACCTCTTGATGGGAAGCGGTACCGTAGGCAAGCAGGCAGTAACGGAAACGAACGAAGCGGAAGAGGAAGCGCCCGCGCAAGAAGAGACCGACGAAGCCGAGCAAGAAGATATCGCGGTGGAAGCCAACGCCGACGAAGAATAAACCGAAATCGGGCGGTGATAGCGATATCGCCGCCTTTTTGTACGCGCACGATGCGAGTGACGCGCCGAAAATCCTCACTTCGCCAACGAAGGGGAGAGACGAATGAAAAAACTTAAATCGCTATTGTTGAAAATCAAGGCAAAACGAACGATCAAGACCTATCAAAAGCCCCTGCTCATTATCATCGTAGACTTCTTGATCATCAGCCTGTTGGTGATCGTCATAGCCTCGATATTGGGTATGTCGATCGACGCCGACTATTTCCACAACAACTTTTTCAAGGCGGTGGCGCACTTCTTGTCCTGTATGCTGACTGCCAATACCATCACCAAGATGCTGGACCTCATCGACGAGCACTTGGGCGTGGTGTTGATAAGCGTGGTGGTGATAGCCGCCGAGTTGGTGCTCTTCTCGGGCGCCGTCATCGCGACCTTGACCGCCGCCGTCAAAGCCTATATCGACAAGAAGGGCAACGCGAAGGGCAAGATCCATTTGGAAAAACAATTCGTCATACTGAATTGGAACAGCAAAGTGCCCGATATTCTCTACAACTTGATGCTGAAAGGCTTCCGCGAGAGCGTCATCGTGATGTCGGATAAGGACAAGGACTACGTGACGGGCGAAGTGGATTCGCTCTTGTCCGCCTATCAAAAAGAGGGGGAGAAAAAGCGGAAACTGAAACTCATCGTCAAGGTGGGCAATCCCCTTTTGCACGGTGATTTGAGCGATATCTCTATCGAAAACGCCGCGAATATCGTCATTATGTCGCGCGAGGATATGGAAGACGGCGACGACGACAATATCGAAAACAACGACTTGATGGCCCTCAAGATCATGCTGGCGTTGAGCAATTTCGATATCGCAAAGAACTGCAATATCGTCATCGAAACGGATAGCGCCGAGACCAAGGAGAAGATGGAGACCTTGGCGGGCACCTTGGCCAACCTCAAGGATAAGTCCATTATCCCCGTGTCCTTCAACCGCAAGATAGGGCAAATCATCGCACAGACCATGATAGAGCCCGAAATGGCCGATCTGTATACGGCCTTGCTGTCCTTCGAGGGGTGCGAATTTTACTCGTACGGCGAGGACGAGGTGGACGACTATTTGGCGACGCACGACGACGCTATCCCGGTCATCAAATTTAACCGCCTGTTCGTGCTGGCGGAAGACGCGCCTGCGTTGGCGCACAAGCGCAACGCGCCCGTCGACCTCGGCAAGGTGAAGAAATTCGGGATCAAAAACGTATCTTTGGATATTCATTGCACCATCTTCATCGTCGGCGAAAACAAAAAGGCGCGGTTTATCAAGGAAAATCTCGAATTGGCCGCGGTGGGATATCGCTCCAACTTCAAGGTGCTGCATTACGGAAAGAACGAGACCGAACGGCTCATCGAAGATATCCGCAAGACCGAGGGACGAAAGAAAGTGCTCATTCTGTCGGACGATACGGTGTCCGCGGACAGCTACGACGCCAACGTGTTCGTGACCTTGATTGCGTTGCAGACGGCGTTCCAAAACCGCAACCGCGAGGAGTTGTCCTTCGTGACCGAACTGCTTGACTCCAAAAACTACAACAGCATCCGCGACTTCCAGATCAAGAACGCCATCATCAGCAACCGTATGATGAGTTTGATTTTGACGCAACTCGCCCTCAACCAAGACGCCAAGGCCTTCTACGACGGGCTGCTGAGCGTGGATACCGAAGACGGCGGGGAATACTTCGATATCTTCATCAAAAAGGTGGACGAAATGGTGGCGGATATGGGCGAGATGCACTTCGCGAGCAAGGCGGAATTGGTGCAACGCTTCTACGTGAGCTTCGACAAACAATATATGCTGTTGGGCTATGTGCACGAGGACGCATTTGTATTTTTGACCGAGCATCAGGACGAGCGCACCCCCATTACGTTGACCGAAAAGGACAAATTTATCTTCATCAACTACTGATATAGCGATACATTTCAAAAAAGAGAGCGGTGCGCTCTCTTTTTTTTGTATTCTACGTGCGCCCGAAGTATCGCATTACTCTTTTGCGCCCGAAGTATCACGTTTTTTGTGCGCGGACGTTCGCGTTTTATTCGTCAAGTACGGTAAAGGGGGCGGAATAGGGCGTGAAAGAGACGGCGACTGCGCCCGAAAGCGTGACCTTTTCGCCGTCTACGTCGAAATCGACGGGCGAAGAAAGGGAAATCGTGAGCGAATCGAACGAGATAAAGTCCACGTAGGACGAATGGTATTCGTGCCGAAACCCCAAGAAAAAGGCGCGGAAAAATGGAAAGAAAATGCGAATTTTGCCCGACAACCCCTTGCTACGCGGGGATTTGACGAGCAAAAGATGCCCACCCAAAGACTCGGGCACATACATACGATTGAAGCGAAAGCCGAAACAGCGGTCGCACTTGACGACCATAATCAAGGTATAGTCGCCCGCGTACTCCACGCCGTCCGCCGACAGTACGGCGGGAATGGCGTGCACGCGGTACTCGCGGAGCACCTCGGCGAAATAGGCAAGTCGGCCGAAACGTTTTTTGGCACGCACGTCCGCGACGTAGCCGATGGGCGTAAACGTGCCGGCCGCCAAGACGTAGGCGAACAGGCGGTCGGCCGCTTGGCCGAGCACCAATCCCTCGTGCCCCGCAAACCGCTTGCGCGCCTTGGCGCGTTCGTTGAGGGTGCCGCAGGGAACGTAGAGCACGGGGGGACGCACGGCGCCCAACTTATTGAAGACCGAACTCAACGTGCCGTCGCCCCCGGCCACGACCAGCAAGTCGGCGTCGCGGACGCTACGGGCCACGTCGTCGTCTATGTCGACGTAGGTGACGAGGTAGGCAGAAAGGGCGGCCGCTATCTTTTGGCGTACCGCTTGCGTATAGCCGCCGCTATATTCGTTGATGATGACGATGGCACTCGGTTGCATACAATGGGGGGGTATTAACGCAAAAGTGGGGTACGTAGCCCCACTTTTGATGACCGAAGAACGAAAACGTCAAGAATTGGTATCTTCCAGCTTCTTGGACGCTTCGCGCTGCTCGACGGCGAATTGCACCGCTTGCTTGGCCTCGCGGGCGGTAAAGGACGTGTCGCCCTCCTCGGCGTAACTGACCGTGACCTGCGGGAAGGGAATGGCAATGTTGTTCTCGTCGAAGATCAGTTTCATCTCGCGGTTCAACGCGCGTTGGACGATGAAATAGTCGGCCTCTTTGACCGTGGCGACCATGAGCAGATCCACGCTGGACGCGCTGAGTTTGTCCACGCCTTTGTAGAAGGGACCTTCCACGATCTCGGGAATGGCGTTGCGAATGCGCTCGAGGTTGTTCTTGATGACCAACTCAACCTTGGGAATGGACTCGTTGTAGCCGATGGAAATGACGCAAGTGGTGACTGACATCTCCTTGGATTGGTTGATGATGGTGGAAATCTCGCTGTTGTTGACGATTTTGACGTTGCCCTGCCAATCGATGATCTTGGTGGCGCGAATGCCTATCTCGTCCACCGTGCCGCGCCAGCCGTCGATGATGACGATGTCGCCCACGCGGAACTCGTCCTCGAACACGATGAAGATGCCCGCCAAGATGTCGCTGATCATACTCTGCGCACCGAGACCGATGATAAGACTGAGGATACCGGCGGAGGCAAGCAACGTGGTCGTGTTGACGCCCCAGGCCGACAGCACCAAGAACACGGAAACGATGGCGATGAGGTATTTGAGGAAGTTGTTGGTAAGCTTGACGATGGTCGCGCTGCGATTGTTGCGGGTGAGGAAAATGCCCAAAAGCACACGCAAGCCCCAAATGAGAAGCCAGGCGATGGCGACGATTTGAATCGTGCGCAACACCGACGGGATCCAATGGAAGATCGCGTTGGCGACCGCGTGCGTGCTGACGTCCTGCTTAAAGACGCTACTCGCCCCGAATATCTGCTCGGCGAACACGAAGATGACGATGGTCGCCGCGAGCAAAACGCACAATGCGACCAAAGCGGGCACGTTGAGGGGCTTGCGCGTGGTGGCTCTGCCCGTGGGCACCGATTGGTCTACTGCTTTCTCTTTTTCGTTACGTTGACGTTTTTTCATACTCCACCTCGTTTGAGTTTGTCATTTTGGTTTAATTTGCCTATATACGTAGGGGGCTTTCGCCGCCCATATTGCCTATATCGTCGACTATCAGCCGCCCGTGCCGCTACCGTCGTCACCCGTGGTGAACTGCTCCGACCACAGGATCTCGTCGCCGTCGTACAAAGCGAAGTCGTACTCGGTAGAAGGCGACAAGCCCTCTATCTCGCCCTCGCCCTCGACGCCGTCCTCGGTCACGGTGGGCTCGACCTCAGCCGACTGCGTGCCCGCGAGAGAAGACACCTCTACGCGCAAGCTTTCATTGACCGTGTAGTCGGACGGTAAGACGAAGTGATAGGTCAAGCCGTCCGTACCGGGGAATAATTCGACCGTGGCACCGTCGAGATTCACGTCGTAGTAGCCCATCGTGAAAGTCCTCTGAGCCAAGAGCCTGTTGCCGTCGTACAAGTATAAGGTGTAGGTGACGCCGTCCGTCAAGCCCTCTATCTCGCCGTCCGCGTGGATATAGTTATCCTCTGTCTCGGGCGTGGGAGTCGAGTATATCTTGTCGTCCTCGGTGGTACCGACGGCGACCTGAATGGCGTCCACGATCGTATAGTCGGTGAGCGTGACGTAGTAGTACAGTACGCTGTCCGAATACTCGAAGCCGATCTCGGCGTCGTCCAAGAGATAGCTTGGCTCTTTGGTGAGAACTTCCTCTTGGCAGAGAAGGCGCTCGCCGTCGTACAACTCGAACAGGTATTTGGTGGCGGGCGTAAGGTCGGCGAAGTGACCGGAAGCAACGGTAGTGGCTCCGTCCAACTGCGGCTCCAACTTCTCCTCGCGCGCGTCCGCCCCCGTGACGTCGCTGAGCCTGGCCACGAGGTCGGTCTCGACCGTGTAGTCGGGTAAGCCGACGGAGAACATCACCTCTATCTCGGTGGTGGCGAAACTGACCTGGGCGTTGGCGAGGAGACCACCCGAATCGGGCGCTTTCGTCCAAATATCGTTGACGTAGACGAGCCTGTCCCCGTCGTACAACTCGAACGCGTACTTGGTCTCGGACGACAAATCCGTAAACTCGCCGTGCACGTAGACGGTATTCTCTTCCGTCTCGGCCTCGAGCATCAACTCACTGCTGAAATCCCCTGCGCTGAGCCGCGCTTTGAGACCGCTGAAGACGACGTAGTCGGGCAAACCGATGGAGAACATCACCGCCGACTGGGTGGAATCCAACGCGGCATCGGCATTTTCCACGATATAGCTCGGCGCGGGCTGCGTGGCCTGCTGCGTCCGGAAAGCGCGCGTCCAGAGCAAGCGATCGTCCTCGTAGAGACAGAAAGTGTACGCCCGGCCGCTGCCCAAATCCGTGACCACGCCGTGCGCGGTCGTCCCGTCCTCGGACGATTGGGCAAAGGGAATCTCCCACACGCGCTGACCGTCGGTATCGAGAACGGCCAAGGTAAGGGTGCCCGTGGGCGTGTAATCTACGATATGGATAGTATAAGAAATGCTACCCACGTCCTCGAATAATTCGGCCTGGGCGTTGCTTTCGGTGAAAATGCGCTGTACGATGGGAAGGGGATTGAGAATATCCAACTCGTCCGCGACCGCCACGACTACCATAGAAGCGCCCGCGACCGCTACGACGGCCGACAGCACCTTGGCGGTGATGGCTACGCGCCGTTGCTTCTTCTTGGCAACGTGCGGCACGTCGCGCTTGGGCGTATTGGGCTCGACCAAAGGCGTGGTCGTGAGCGACGGGTTGACGCCCGTAGTGACGGAATTGGGGCGGTACTCGTTGCGCGAGCGACTGCCGTTGACGATTTTTATATCATTGTATTCGCTCACGAAACTCCCCCTTTTGAGTAATAAGTATATTTCAATTATACTCTATTTACACGCTATATTCAAGTGCTTGACATAATCCGTTTAATTTGAAAACTATATTTTTGAAAAAATGTGAACTTTTGTTCATAATTTTGTTGACAACGGGTTCGGTTTGTGGTAAAGTAAGTATGTGAATCGAATTTCACAAAACCGCTTGTCGATATCCTCCTTCGTCGGACAAGCGTTCGCCTCCTTTGAACGAAAACCGTTCGTGAAATTGATTCTCTTTTGGTTTTGGTAAGGCCCCGCCGAAAAACGGCGGGGCTTTACTATACCGTTATTTCCAACGAGCGCGGAAAAGGGAACGCGTTGCGGCTTGGGTTTGGGCGTTTTGGCTTGGGCGTTTTGGCACGTCGATTATTGGGTGAATAGTGCTAAAAGAGCCTGTACGTGGGGGGTTAATTGCCGCCATTCGTCCTCGGTAGGCGCGTTGGGACAGGTGGCGAGGAAGGACACTTCGTCACGAAAATCGTTGACGGAAAACGTGCGGGGGATAAGCCCGTACACCTCTAACGCGTACAACAACCGACATAGAACGGTCATGTCCGACCGTTGCTCGGCGAAAACGTATTGAACGAGCGCGTAGGCGGCGCGGGCCTTATCGGGCAACTGCATCATCGCCTCGATCACGCGCTCGTAGGACAGCGAACGGAACGCCCGCACGACGTAGGCCAAATCGGCGCCGACGGCCGTACAAAAGCCGTCCTCGACCAAAAAATCCATCGCGTACAGCCCCGAAACGTTCACCTCGGCGGTAAGCGCGTACAAGCCCTCCCACACGCGGCGCATTTCGAGCAAAGAAACCTCTTGGAAAACGTCCGTGGCCGTGGCTATCTTGCGCACGGCGAAGATAAAGCGCGAAAACTCCTCTTGCGAAAGCCCCGCCGCGTTTTGAGCAAGGCGGCGAAGGGACACGGCGCTACTCCGCCACTCGTCGGGGGAAAGCGTAGCCTTGATCGTAGTGCCGTCAACTCTATAGGTAAGACGGCGTATCTTGTCCCGAAGGGACGCGTACCGCAACACGGACAAAGGGGATTTGAACGCGTCGCGGGGATACTGCCACGCGATGCCGACCGAAGCCGTACTGTCGCTATCTAACTCGGCGAGCCAACTGACCGCGCGATAGATGGACGAAACCGCTTCTTTGTTGTCGCCCTCGCCCGAGCGCAAGTCGTCCACGGCAAAAACCGCGTCCAAAACGGCGTCTAACCGTGCGGCCGAAACGCCCGCTTCGCTGAGCGCGGTACCCACCGCGAGCGCCTTGCTGTCCGCGTAGGCGGGCAGGTTGTATACCCCGACGAAGGCGTACAACAACACGCAAAACCAACCGAGAAGGAGTTGCGCCAAACGGATAGAGGGATTGCGGGAGTGGGATAGCATAGCCTGAGTATCATAATGGGCGGCACCCCAATGGAGTGCCGCCCGTTTTGGTTGCGTCGATAACGATATTATTCGTCCGATTCAACGCGATAGTACACCGAATCGGTATAGCCTTTGTAGGTGACGGTAACGTACTTAAAGCCCGTCGTGGACGAATCGAAGCCCTCGACGGAGAAGCCTTCGGTGATCTTGCGAGAAGAATAGTTGCCGTCGTAGTATACCCACACGTACAGTTGCAAAGATTCGATAGTATCGCCGACAGAAATCGTGCTGTTATTGCAACCGGCGTAAATGCTCTCTATGACTGCGTTGGAATAATCCATGAAACGGAAGTACACGCTGTCGGAGAAGGTCTTGTACGTGACTTTGACGCTGCGATACCCTTCGCTCGAAGAATCGAAACCGCTGACGGTATAGTCATTTATCCCGGTGCGACTGCCGTCGTCCTTGATGAGATAGACGGAGATATACTCGGGCTTCCATTGCGTGCCGACTTCCAAACTGTACACGTTGGTGCTGACATCGATGCCGACCTCGCGGAGATTGGCGGGATCGTAGACGTAGTAGTGCGCGCTGTCGGTGAACCCTTGATAGGACACCTTCATGTTGCCGTTGCCCACCTTGGACGTATCGAAGGACGCGACCTCGAAGCCTTCGTAGACCCTCGCGTTGCGGCCATTGTCATAATATACGTCGAGATTGATTTCGGCGTCTGCGACGGTGGAATTGAGCGCTACGTGCCAATTGCCGAGATTGACGCTGATGCTCTCGATGGCGGGACTCTCGCTGTCGTACACCACGAAACGAGCAACCGTGTTGACGACGCCGTAAGGCGTGGTAATGGCCACGGTGCCGATGGTGTCGCCCACTTTGGTGAAGTCCACGTTGGCAACCGCAACGGCGACATCGCGGCACTCGAAGCGGAAGCTTTGATGGGTGGCTCTGTCGTACACGCGATAGGAATACAAGCGGTTCTTGACATTCTCCTGCACCGCGTCGGCCGTGCTACCCTTGGCAACTCTTATCGCATTGTAGAGGCCACCGGCGGAAATGACGCCGTCTACCCGAGAGACCACGGCAATTTTGGTGTTGGGAGCGATGCCCTCGCCACTCAGAACGGCGTAGGTCTTGCCGTCCGCACCGTTGTCGAAGGACAGGGTGAACGGCACCTCGTCGATGGCGGCCCGAGGGAGTTTGCCACCGTTGCCGTCGGCACGCCACGAGAACCCGAGCGAAGAAAGCAACGCGGCGAACCGCTCCGCAGTGATGGAGGCGTCGGCAACGACGAAAGGCACTTCACCGGACAAGACGTACCCGTTGGCGGCGGGTTGCTCCTCTTCCTCTTCCTCGCCGAAAGGCAGCTTGACCATACCCTTGATGGCGGTGAGTTTGTCACCGATGACCTTCGCTTCGGACGCCGTAATGGCATCTACGTTCGCGGGGATAAGGGGTAACAACTCGTCGACCGTCTTGTAAAGGTCGGCATTGCCCAATGCCAATGACAAGTCGGCTTTGGCAGAATCGGACAACTTGGCGTATTCGCCTTTGACGAAATTGACGGCAGCCGCCACGAAAGTGACGAATTTGACACCGTCGGTATCTTTGTCTTTGTTCTTGTTCCAATCATCGAAGTAGGAATAGATATTGGTAACGTCGTTGACGGTGACCGCGGACATCAAGTTGGTAACCGCGCGCAGAAGTTCGGTGTGACCGAGCAACACGTCAAACGAACCGATATCAACGCCGACCGCGGTGAGAATGCCTTTGACGGCCTTGCCGAACTCGGCCTCGTTGCCGATGGCGCTCAGCATACTGCCGAGCATCTTGCCCGTGGTGTTGACGATGGAAACCATCTCGCGATAGGAAATCTTGTCACTCGTGAGAATGCTCTTGAAACCGTTGTCGATGCCAACCTCGAGCACTTTGAGCAAAGTCTTGGCCATGGTGGACATCTCGGCGGCGGAATAATCGGCGACATTCTTGAGCATTTGCATCACGACGGTAGCCAAGTAGTAGCCATCGTCCGAAAGGAGACAATCGTCAATCATTGCGAAGGTCGCACTGCGCAAATCGGCGCGGTTGATGCCCAACTCGGCAAGACGCGCATCCACCTTGGCAAAGTCGTAGTTATAGCTCGAATAGATGTCGATGTCGATGAGGTCAAACACAACGGTGGTGACGGCGATGGCCTTGTTGGCATCCACCTCTTTGAGCAAATTGGCGAGAACGGTCATACCCGCTTGGATATTGGCCTCGCTCAATACGTCGGAAAGCACCGTCCAAAGCGCCTCACCGGATTTGATTCGTTCGATGGCGACGTTGATGCCACCGTCCCACAAACTGTCGACCACCGTCATATAGCGAGCAAGGAAATCCTTGTCGACGCCGCTTTGACGGAGCGCCTCGGCGATGATGGCGAATATTTCGCCGTCCTCTTCGGCGCTAAGAGAACTGTCTTCGTCTACGCGGTCGCCGAGCGTAGCGATTTTGTTGATGAAGGGAAGCAATACTTCCTCCACCTCGGCGGTGGTGATATTGCTCGCCTGAGGCGCGGCATAATGCTCGTCGCCGACTTTGCCGCTGACGGTGCCGGCGCTACCTTGACCGCCTTGATCGTTGGTACCGTTGCCGCCATTGTCTTCGGCCGCATTGTTGCCTTGGTCGCCGTTGTTTTGACTATTCTTGTCCTTGCAGGCGAACATAGAGAACGCCAGCACGACTACGAGCATAGCGGCTATCAGAGCAATCACTATCTTTTTCATATTCGTTCCTCCTTATTTTTGAATTGGCGTGTCGATAAGACACATTTATATTATAGTCAGTATAAGGATATTTGTCAATACAATACGCTACGCTCGCCAAAGCGCGCGAAAAAGGCGGCGCGCAAGGCGGGGATCGCGGGGGCGAGCGATAAAGGCGCACGGGCGGCCTGGTACAAAAAGCCGCACTACGTCATAGGGTAAGTGCGGCAATTTGTGTATAGATCGTGCGATCGACGCGAGTCGAAAACTACTCCTCGTCGGGATTGGACGCGTCCTCGGCATCCGCCTTGGGCGCAGGCTCATCATTCGCCGAGGGGGCGTTTTCGCCTTCGGCTACCGTCGGGGCGGGCGCTGTGGGGGCTTTTTTGCGTTTGAGAACGAGCAATACCAACACGACGACCAAGGCAAGGACGACGGCCGAGGCAACCGCGATGACGGCGATGGCCCAGGTGGGCAAGCCCGACGACAACTCGGATGCGGCGACGAACAAGGCGCTGCCTTGATTGCAGATCATGACGGTGGGCTCCATAGCCGTGACGTCACCGCCCGCCGCGTTGGACTTGGCGACGACGACGTAGGCGTCCGCAGTCGAATAGTCGGTGCCGTTGTAGCGGAAAGAGGTCTGCGCTTTGCCCGCCTTGGCCAAGACGTCGGCCAAACGGTACCCCGCGAAGAACTCCACGCCCTCGGTGGTGGTGACGGACACTCTGACGGTCGCTAAGGTATCCAGATCGGCCGCTTTGACTTTGGCACCCAAGACGGACAAGTCGGCAGACGCCTTGACGGGACTCTTGGTGATGGCGATGTCGTCCACCACGTAACTATTGCCGTTGATGACCGTGTAGGTGGTGAGAGAAAGCCGTCCCGCCTTGACGTTGAGGTATGCGTAGACGGGCGTCTCGGGCAAAACCGTCTTGCCGTTGCGCACGGGGGACAATTCGAGATTGCCCGCCTGCGTCAAGTAGTCGGCCAAGGTGACTTTGAGATTGGCGTCCGCGGTGCGGTCCTTCAACGTGACCAAGGGCGAATAGATATAGTTGTAATACTTGTCGCCCATCGTGCCCAAGTTGACGTACAGGACGCCGTCGGGATCGATGGCCGCACCCGTGGCGTCGTAGGAGACCGCGACGGGAAGATACTTGCCGCTGTCGTCCGCCGTAGCGCCGATATACTCGCTGACCGAATAGGTGTGGTCGTGACCTTGTAAAACAAGGTCAACCTTCTTTTGGGCGAACAAGGGGGACAGTTGACGGCGCATGGCGATGACGTCCGCGTCGAAGGCGTGACTGCCCGCCGTGTATGGGCCTTTGTGCAAGGCGACCACGATGAACTCGACGGCGCTGTTGGCATTGGCCGCCGTGAGGTCGGCCTCCAACCAAGCGTACTGCGCGTCGGCCAACGTGCCGTCCGACTTGTTGTCGTTGGTGTTGAGAAGGACGAAGTGCACGTTTTGATAGTTGTAGGAATAGTAGAAACCGCTGGCCTCCACAGCGGCGGCATCGGGCGTGGCGACGACGGAAGAAATGGCGTAGTCCTTCTCCTCGTGATTGCCCGCAACGCCCGCGAAGACGTTTTGCGCCCATACGACGTCCTGATCGTCCAAAAGCCATTGCCATTGGGCGATATTCTTGCCCGTGTCCACGTTGTCGCCGCAGTTGACGATAAAGGCGGGGTTGCCATTCGAAAGCGCCTCTTTCATATTGGGCAAAGAGGCAACGTAGTTGCCTTCTACACTACCCTGAATGTCGGCCATCGCCATAACGCTGACGCCACCGGTGGCCTGGGGCTGCGTGAAACTGTAGGTATCCGTCCAATCGTAGGTCTTGGCGGTCTTGCCCTCGCCGTCCACGTCCACCGCGCGCAAGCGGTAGTAGTAGGTCTTGCCCGCCGTGAGCCCGTCCAAAACCACGTCGAAATCGTTGTATTGACGATAGGCGTAGGTGATATTGAGGTAGATGATGCCGAGGTCGATGGTGGGATACTCGATCCACACGTTGGCACCTTTGTAGAGCCGCGTGGTGGAAGAGGTGAATTGGGCGTTGTCGGCCAACTCCAACTCGCTGTAGAACTGCGTGGCGGCCGAAGCGCCTTCCTCTGACCACTCGTATTGCTTGCAGGTGGCGGCGGGCGTCGAATAGTCCACGTCGCGTTGGGTGAACCAACGGATCTCCTTCTTGGTGAGGTCGAGATTGCCCGAAGCGTCCACGACGTTGCCCAACGTGATCTTGCCGGGCAAGAGGCCGTTGGCTTTGGTGGCCTTGACGGCGACGGTATCCTTGCCGTCCTTGTCGCAATAGTAGGTGTGCTCCACCCCGTCGCGGAACAGAGCCGATTTGTCACCCGCGTAGGTCAACGTCACGTGGAAGTCGGGCGTGACCTCGTAGGGGAACCAACCCTCCGCCGCGGTGCGCTCCACCCCATCCACGCTGTCGTCCACCATGACCGAACGAATGATATACGCGCCGTATGCGCCGAGGTTCTTGCAGAAAGCGTCGGTGACGTATTTGTCCAAGAGTTCCTCTTTGAGCACCTCGGCCAAGGTGTTGGTGCCGTCCAACTTGACGATATAGCCCACGGCTTTGTCTATATAGTGGAGATATTTGCCGATGTCGAAATCCTCGGCTACGGCGTCGATAAGAATCATGAGCGTGTCGTCACCGTCCTCGGTGGGATGGAGAATGGGGTCGAGGATCGTGGGCAGACTGCGCACGAATTTCATCAAACTGCTGACGTCCATACCGGGCGTGGCGGCGCGATATTTATTGGCCTTTTGGGGCTCGATAAGTCCCTTGATGGCGCCGATGATAAAGTCGTTGCGCGAGAACACGGCGCCCGCTTGGGCCGAAACGTCGAAGCCCTTGCCGTCCGCCACCATCTCGGGCGTGACGGTAGAAGATTGGTCGAGATGACGATAGTTGATGCTGTCGCCCCAATAGATGGGGGCGTTGAGAATGAGTTCCAACTCGGGCAAGACGCCGCGATAGAGCAAATCCTCGAAGTAGCGCAGGAATTGGCCGTCTTCCAAAACGTCCAGAAGCGCCTGCAATTTGGCGGTAATCTCCGCCTCGGTGTGGAATTGTCCGCCGATGAGGTGGTTGCCGTACACTTCCAAGAGGACTTCGTCCAGATAGACGCCCAACTTCTTGCCGAAGCTGTAGTCCTTGCCGAGGAAGTAGTCCACCAAGTCAATGGCATATTGCGTGAGATGGTAGCCCGCTTTGGGCTCGGCGGAAAGATGGAAACCGCCATCCGCGTCCGCCACGAACTCGTACAGATTGAGGTTGCCCAAGTCGGTGACGACCTTGTTGGCTAAGGGATAGAGGTAATCAAGACTACCGCCCTCCAACTTGCCCACCAAGCCGCCGATGGTATCCATCAACTGCTCGTTGACCACGTTGCCGGCCATATTGGAAATCATCTTTTGGAGGGATTGGGACATATAGTCCGTCATATCCTGGTACTCGCCCTCGTGATCGTTGACGCCGTTTTTGCCCTGATAGACGGTATTCAGGCTATACGCGCCGTCCGTACTGCCGCCCGTGATCTCGTAGCGGCGATAGGCGAAGGCCTTTTGGCCGTCCACCTCGGTATTGTAGTGCAGATAGTGCATGGTAGACCAGCAATCCTCGGCGTAGGCGCCGTCCGCATAGGCGGTTTGGGTGAACTTGAGTTCGCGCCAGCCCGCGCCCATACAGGTGGTAGAGCCCGTTTCGAGGTCGTAGAACACGCTGCCCATCTGAGAAATTTCGGATTCGATATCGTTGGTGTGTTGGTGACCCGTGAAGACGTACCGCATACCGTTGTCGGCCATGTTGGTGTAGACGTCTTCCCAATTGTCGTAGGTGAAGAGGGAAATGACCTCGTCCTCGGTGTCGAAGTGGGGCAACACGTTTTCGTGCGCCAACGTGAGAACCAAGCGGCGATCGGCAACGTCCTCGCGGACGGACTCGATCATCCAATTGAGTTGCGCCTCGGTCATGTAGCCGCCCGTGGTCTCATCCCAACCCAACGAGGTCTTGACCGCCAACTTGTCTTTCTTGACGTCCGTCCACTTGTGGGAGTTGGCGTCGATGCCCAAAACGGTGACGCCGTTCACGCGGGCGATATAGGAGCAAGCGCCGTGACGGGACGCGCGGGCGTAAAACTCCATATCTTTGTCCACTTTGTAGCCCGCTATCTCGTCCTCGGTGGGCGTGGTCTCGGTGAGAGCGCCCGCGGGCGTGACTTCGTATTCATACCGATAGGTATAGGAAGGCGTGAGCACCACGGCGGCGTCGCCCAAGTCCACGGGACGATTGGACCGCGTGGTATTGGGGACGTACCAATAGTCGCTCTCGTAGAAATATTCCAAAGAAACGCCCTCCGCCATCTTGCAACCGCCCTCGTGATGCCCTTCTTTGCGCCCCGCGCAGTTGCAATAGCCGAAATCGCTGTAGATGCTCATAAACTCGAGCATCGTGGTGGTCTGCACGCTACGGGCGGGATATTGCGAAAGATAGTCACGCATTTTGTCGGCGTTGCCTTCGGCAACCAACGCGTTCCAGGTCTCGTCGTCCAACGTGGGCGTGTAACACTTGGCGTTTTGGTTGTCTATGTCGTGGTTGCCGGGAATGACGAAGATCTGGAAGCCTTCGTTGCCCTCGATGGCACGTGCGCGTTGGGTGATCTCGGCAAGCAGGTTGGCCACGCCCAAGTGGTTGGCCAACTCGCCGTTGGAGGTGAGGTCGCCCGTGATGAACACCATCTCGGGTATGCCGCCCGCATTCGCGATCATCTCGTTGAACACGGCCTCCGTCGTGGCCGCGGTCTGCTCGAGCACCTTGTAACTGGTGTTGCCCGCCTTTTGGTAGTCGGGCGAATAGATATTGCAGTACTCGTCTATCATAATGTGGATATCCGAGACGTGCGCGATGCGGTGCGTGGTCTCCACGGGCTGAGAAGGCTCGGCAAGCGCGGTAAGACTGGCGCCGACCGTCAGCAAAACGGCCAGAACGAGCACGACGGCTATGACTATAGCGTAGGATTTCTTCATAACTACTCCTTTTGAGTGATATACTCTGTTTCGTTTCGGTTGGGTACGGCAAGCACCCGAGGCGCATAAAGCGCCTCGGGGACCTATCCGTCGTTAATGATTGATGAGGGACTTGCCCGTCATTTCTTTGGGCTGTTCGAGATGCATTACCTCGAATAAGGTGGGCACGATGTCGGCCAAAATGCCCTCGTGCAAGGTGACGTTCTTATAAGCGTCGTCGATGAGGATAAGGGGCACCAAATTGGTGGTGTGCGCCGTATGGGGCGTGCCGTCGTCGGCGATCATCTTCTCGGCGTTGCCGTGATCGGCGGTGAGTAAGACCGTGCCGCCGATGGACAAAACCGTCTCCACCACTTGCTTGACGCACTCGTCAACGGCCTTGACGGCTTTCTCGGCCGCGGGAATGATGCCCGTATGGCCGACCATATCGCAGTTGGCGAAGTTGAGGACCATAAGGTCGTACTTGCCGCCCTTGATGAGTTCGCAGGCCTTGGCCGCCACTTCGTAGGCGCTCATTTCGGGTTTCATATCGAAAGTGGCCACGTCGGGGCTGGGGATAAGCACGCGGTCCTCGTTGGGGTTGGGCGCTTCCACGCCGCCGTTGAAGAAGAAGGTGACGTGCGCGTACTTTTGCGTTTCGGCGATGCGCAGTTGGGTGTAGCCCATCTTGGAAACGTACTCGCCGAAGGTGTTGACATACTCCTGCGGCTTGAACGCAATGTCCACGCCCGTGAACTTCTCGTCGTACTGCTTGAAGCAAACGTAGTAGGGATTGAGATACTCGTCGCGGGGGAAGCTGTCGAACACGGGGAAGATGAAGGCGCGGGTGATTTGGCGCGCGCGGTCGGGACGGAAGTTGAAGAAGATGATGGCATCCTCTTTTTGGATACTGCCGACGGGTTGACCCTCGGCGTCCACTACGACGGAAGGCAGCACGAACTCGTCCGTGACGCCGCGGTCATAACTGTCTTGCATGGCTTCCTCGGCCGAACGGAACCGCAAGCCCTCGCCCTTGGTGAGCATATTGTAGGCCTTTTCGTTGCGGTCCCAGGCGAAATCACGGTCCATGGCGTAGAAGCGGCCGCATACGGTGGCAATCTTGCCTACGCCGATGGCCTCTATCTCGCGCTCCAAGTCCTTGATGAAGCCCAAGCCCGAGGTGGGGGACACGTCGCGCCCGTCCATAAAGCAATGGACGAAGACGTCCTTCAAACCGAATTGCTTGGCCATGCGGAGAAGCGCATAGAGGTGGGTGTTGTGGCTGTGTACGCCGCCGTCCGACAGCAGGCCGTAGAGGTGCAGGCGCTTGCCCTTCTCCAAGGCGTACTTCATCGCGCCGACCAAAGCCTCGTTGGTGAAGAAGTCGCCGTCCTCGATGCTCTTGGTGATGCGGGTAAGGTCTTGATAGATGATGCGGCCCGCGCCCATGTTGAGGTGGCCGACCTCGCTATTGCCCATCTGCCCGTCGGGAAGACCGACCGAAAGGCCCGAAGCACCCAACTTGGTGTTGGGATAGGTCGCGCGGAGGTAGTCCACGTACGGGGTGCCCGCGTTGAGAATGGCATTGCCCGCGGAAGGGGGCGCAATGCCGAAACCGTCCATAATGATGATACTGTAAAACTTGTCGCTTTTTCTCATAGTCCTATTGTAATGACAAAGGCAAAAGACGAGTTTTCGCCTTTTGCCCGTTGCCGTGTCGAATGCTCAATCAGAAGTGAACAACCTTGTTGAAGTCCTCGGCCTTGAGGGAAGCGCCGCCGATGAGGCCGCCGTCGATCTCGGGCATGGCCATCAATTCGGACGCGTTCTTGGCGTTCATGCTGCCGCCGTATTGGATGCGCACGAGGTTCTCGGCGCACTTGGGGCAGTACAACTCGGCCATGCAGTCACGAATGATCTTGATGGTGTCGTTGGCGTCTTGGGCGGTGGCGGTCTTGCCGGTGCCGATGGCCCACACGGGCTCGTAGGCGATGACTACGTTCTCCAACTCCTCTTTGGCAATGTCGGTGAAGGCGATCTTGGTCTGACGGCGCACGACCTCGGCCGTGATGCCCGCCTCGCGCTCTTCCAACGTTTCGCCTACGCAGAGAATGACTTTGAGACCTGCGGCCAAAGCGGCTTTGACGCGTTGGTTGACGGTCTTGTCCGTCTCGCCGAAGTAGGTGCGGCGCTCGCTGTGGCCGACGATGGCGTATTCGACGCCCAACTCCACCAGCATGTTGGCGCTGATCTCACCCGTGAAGGCGCCCTTCTCGGCCCAATGCACGTTCTCGGAACCGACCTTGATGTTGGTGCCTTTGCACATTTCGACGGCCGTGGCCAACGAGGTGTATGGGGTGCAGATGACGACGTCGCACTTGGCGTCCGCCACCAAGGGAATCAAATCGGTGATGAGAGCCTTGGTTTGGGCGATGTTGTTGTTCATTTTCCAGTTGCCTGCGATAATGGGTTTTCTTGCCATAATAAAATCTCCTTTTGAGTTTGTTTTTGGATGGACGGGCGAACACGGCCGCCCCGTCGCGGGGCACGCCGTACCACCCTACTTCTCATCCCTATCCCGCACCACATTGCGTGGTTGAATGATAAAAATAGAGATGAGAGAGCGCGTTTTCTGCCATTTCGCACTCAATCGCTTGATTTGAATGCGAAGAATCGTAGTGAGCGAATGGGCTTACCCGTTCACCTCTATTTCGTGCACGCTCATTGCGCGCTCGAATGATAAAAATAGAGATGAGAGAGCGCGTTTTCTAACGAATGAGGGTATACCCAGTGTACTCGGCGTACACGGTATGCCCGAACGAGCGGAAACGTGCTATATCGCTCTATTTTTTGTCGTTCAAGCACGCAATGCCGGGAAGGACTTTGCCTTCGAACAGCTCCAACGACGCGCCGCCGCCCGTAGAAATGTGCGTCATCTTGTCGGCGAAGCCCATCTGCGCCACGGCTGCCGCGGAATCGCCGCCGCCGATGATGGTGATGGCGTCGGTGTCGGCCATGGCTTGCGCCACGGCTTTGGTGCCGGCGGCCAAGGTGGGATTCTCAAACACGCCCATAGGACCGTTCCACACGACGGACTTGGCGCTCTTGATGACGTCGGCGTAGATCTTGCGCGTCTTCTCGCCGATATCCAAGCCTTCCATATCCGAAGGAATGGCGGTGGAATCTACGGTCTTGACCTCGATGGGGGCGTCGATGGGGTTGGGGAACTCCTTGGCGACCACGGTGTCCACGGGCAGGTAGAGTTTCTTGCCCAACTTCTTGGCCTTTTCGATCATATCCAAGCAGTAGCCGATCTTCTCGTCGTCTACCATGCTCTTGCCGACGTCCAAGCCCTGCGCCTTGAGGAAGGTGTAGGCCATGCCGCCGCCGATGATGAGGCTGTCGCATTTCTCCAACAAATTGCTGATGACGTTGAGTTTGTCGGCAATCTTGGCGCCGCCCAAAACCGCCACGAAGGGACGGACGGGATTTTCCAACGTCGCCGCCATGACGGACAACTCTTTCTCGATGAGGAAGCCGCACACGGCCGTCTTGACGAAACCGTACTCGACGATGGCCGCGGTGGTGGCGTGCGAACGGTGCGCCGTGCCGAACGCGTCGTTGACGTACACGTCGCAGTAGGAAGCCAACTTCTTGCAAAGGGCCTCGTCACGCTTCTCCTCGCCCGCTTCGAAACGGGTGTTCTCCAGCAAAACGACGTCGCCGTCTTTCATAGCGGCAACGGCCGCGTCGGCGGAGGGGCCGACCACGTCCTCGGCGAACGTGACGGGCTTGCCCAACTTCTCCGAAAGGCGCACGGCGACGGGACGGAGAGAGAACTTTTGCTTGTCCTTCTTGGCCTTCTCGATGAACTCGGCTTTGGCGGCCTCTTGCTCCTCTTGGGGCAGCGCGTCCACGGCCTTTTGCTCTTTCTTGTTGAGCTTGATCTTGTCGTTGAGGACGTTGTGAGGCTTGCCCATGTGCGAGCAAAGAATGACCTTGGCACCCTGACCGATCAAATACTCGATGGTGGGCAAAGCGCCGTTGATACGGTTCTCATCCGTGATGACGCCGTCTTTCATAGGCACGTTGAAATCCACGCGCACCAAACAGCGTTTACCTTTGACGTCTACGTCTTTTACTGTGAGTTTGTTCATAAATACTCCTTTGGAGCGAAACGCCCCATATAATAATTTTCGCAAGTATTATATCACATTCGCGGGCGTTTGTAAAGATATATATTTATAATATATTTTCATTATCTTTTATAGCGCGTATCGCACGTATTTATACGCGGGCATCAAAGGGAAAAAAGACGCGAGTGAAACCGCTCGCGCCATATCAAAACGGAATGACCCGTCTAGTGATCATAACCGATATTTCCATTGAAATTGATATACGTCTGACATACGGGGATCAAATCGTCGGCATCGATCGATCCGAAAGGCGTATCACCCGCAACCGTTACGGTGCCGGAATTATTCTCCCCAACAAGCAATCCCACGCGAGGACGATTGGTTTTATTACCGCTGATGTTATCGATCAATATATCGATATCACTATACAGAAAATCCACGTTTATCGTGCCCGTGTTTTTACCGGCGATGCCGCCCACACTACAATTAGCCGCAGAAGAAACTCGAGAATAATGAATCTCGCAAGCCATCATTGCCGTATTGATAGTGCCGACATTACGTCCGGCTACACCACCGATATTGCAATATCCTTGTACGGTTATATTATCCTGCAACGGAACCCACATGGTTCCGCAATTATAGCCCACCAATCCGCCGATATGTGACGAACTGACCTTGCTGTCGCTCGATACGGTACAAAATGCGCAAAGACCGGTTATGGACGCACCATTTACATTATACCCCACGATCCCACCGACATCTACGGTCGCATTCGTCGCGGAGACAACGCTGATAGTTGCGGAGAACTGCGTCAATCCGGTAATGGTTCCGTAGTTGCGGTCAAACATACCGCCTATAAAAGCTTCGTTCGAATAGGTTATAGACATATTAATACCCGTAATCGAATGCGAAAAAGCATTATACGTCCCATAAAAACTTACGCCGCGCCTAGTACCTATATTCGAGAAATTCAAGTTGCTCGTTTGCTTAAAACACTGAGAAGTCGCTCGATAAATATTGTTGAATTGCCAAGGGTATGTGATAAGATTGGGGTCACTCGCCGTGCCTGTACCGCCACCGAACCAAGAATCGACGGAAACGGAACCCAAAAATGTTCGATTGTCCCCATTTCGAGATGTTTGGTTTATTCCCAATCTCACAAAACGCGATGTCCCGCCCGTTGTAACTGCTATCGTATATTGATTTATACCCTCTGTCGTTACAACCGTACCATTGGAAATAACGCTGTTATTCTCGTTATAAAAATTATAGGTCAACCAACTAATACCCGTTTTATTCAACTGAATGTTAAAGCCGCAACCGGAGCCGTTATTATAGGACGACAGCAACAGTTTATCATCTTCTTTCAAACGGAAGCGGAACTTTGGGTCAAACGATGTCATCGCACTCGGTTTGGCCGTAATTTCATATACGGTCGAATCCAAAGGAATCGAGTCCGATATCCTTAGCGTTGTGCCGTCGATTAATAGACCTGTGATAATATTATCCATAATAATAGCGTATAAATCGCTATAAATGCCATTTAACACAACGCCTATTTGATAAGAATCATTACGACCCAGCGAAACAATCGAAGATACGATTTCGCCATCTACCGTCCATTGCAAAGAGTCCTCCACGTGCTCAATCCTCAGATTAACAATCGCAGGGCCGACACTTCCTACGGACACGCCTACATATAAGGGTTGCATTTGAGGCGATGGCTGGCAAGTCGCATGATTACCAGTTATCAACCCCACATTACCGCCGATGCCATAGAGTATAATGTACGTAGAAAAAACGAGTGCGTCATTGGAATCGACCGTAAGCATATAACCATCAACATACGATGGAGAAAGTGAGATAAAGTAATATTGACCTTGCACGGCAAGATTGCTTATGATATTGCTATTCGTAAAAGAGCACAAAGTTGCACTAAGCGTTATGCTCACGGAAATGGATGCACTATTACTTACCAAAATATAATATGTACCCGTCGGCATAGGAAGGGCACCCCCTACCGTCTCCGAGAATGATACCACGCCACCGACCTTGTACACAGAGAATCCATTGTTATAGGTAAAGATTTCAAGCATTGAAACATTAACATTTCCCGTATTCCACTGAATTAATCCGTCAAAAGGCAGCGTATACTTAACAAGGCGCGTCTGCCCTGCGGGAATATCGTTCCCGCTATCATCTAAGGCAATACTTAACGCGCCGCGACAAAAGTCTCCGTCGTTGTCAAGCACTATGGTATACGTCGTATTCGCCGTGCCGTCGAACACGTATTGCCCATTGACGGCATCGACGGTATTGCCATTTATGGTCACCGTACCTACATCTCCATTTATGCTCAAAATATATCGAGTATTATAAGGCGTAGCGGTAAAACTGAACTGTTGAGTTGCGTACGGCGACATATAATAAGCGGATTCTTCCCAAAGCCCTATACTCGTCGTAGTCGGACTGTTCTTTTCGGTATAAATATCCGCTTCATTAACCACAGGATGCGGCGTATAACTATTGGAATCGGTTTTTTCCACCAATACCGCCCCGATTGAAATATTCAAGCGCGAATAATTATATACGGCATTCGTATGAGAATAGGTGAACCGCGCCTCGATAAAGTCATCCGTCTCAAGCCACAAAGAATAATCGTTGGTGTTGTATCCCAAAGAAGACGTTTTGATGAGTTTGCCATAATTGGCAATCTGATCCGCACGCGTAGTCCAGTTCGGACTACTCATGCCCATTTGGCAAGAGGTTTCTCCCACGTTCGTTAAAACCACATCGCCAACATTATCGACACTATTGGCCAACGAAACCATCGCGGAAGCAATATTATAAAGGTGTCCAAGTGTATCCAACCCACTTATGCTCAACAAGGTGCCGAGGGCAAGTTCGCCGATATCACTCAATATCGCACTCATCGAAGGCGGTGTGCTCCCCGTCGAGTGCTTCGTAATTTGATAAGAATAGTTATTGCCTATCAAAAAGTATCCTTCGTCCTCATTGGCGTCATATCCCGTATCCCAAGTATTCAGCGCGTTTTGATTGTATATGTGGGAAGCAATGGATATATTAGAAAGGCTGAGTTTGGAAGATGTCCGAAAACCGACTTTTTTTATATCTTGACTTGTTCCAATAAATGTAAGAATTGGAGCAACATATGCATTATTACTTGGTTTGTAATATCCGTAATCTTCATAAGTTTCATTGCCTTGCGTGTTATTTAAGTATAAGTTAGCATTAGTATTATAAAGATATATAAAATCAACTTTCGCCAATGTTTTAAGTTTAATTTTATACGTATCACCCATCCATTCGTTCTCGTTCAACAATAAGATTACTGTACTCAAATTATAGCCATTACATTCCTCCGTGCGTATAGCATATCCGTAATATGGTCCGATGTATAATTTGTTTGTCGCATGAGCAAAATAACTTTTTGGCACAAAATTAACAATATTATCATCACCATTAACTGTAATGGATGTTGCAAAACTGTCATTATATAGCACAATGTTATTAGCATACGAATTATAGCAATGATAGCCAATCACAGGGTTGACAAATTCAATGATATGCCCTTTTTCCTCATTAAAATCTTCTATATATTGTATTAAATCATTCGTTATTTCGAGCTCATTAACATCAGCAACGGCTACTGGAGCACAGTTATTATTAGCTCCCTCAAAGAATACCATCATTAAAAACAATAATAGAATCGCTACTATGTTCAACGGAATTAAATATGCATTATTTTTTCTCATTATATTGCTCTCCTCGCTTTATGTTATTGAGTACATTATTTGTATATAGAATGCAATAGTATTCTCGTTAATCTCGCGTATAAACTCGTGAACATAAGAGCAGTAACTCGTCCCATTTTCATCATGTCCATTCACAAATTGTTCATCAAGACCGTCATCGTTATTGCGTGAAATGAATAGACCGTGTGCGTCCTCTTTGGGAACGAACAAACGATATGCTTCTTTTTGCGTTACAAACTTTTTTCCTTTGATTTGCACCGAGGCAAAAAACTCCTCGATTTCTTGTTCCAAAAACGCCAACCATATCTCGCGATAATACGTTTCCCCCCAGAAGTCCTCAAGGCTTAAGCAATTATTTGGATACATATACTCAACTTGTCCATCAACCATTCGCATTTCCATTGCATATGCTGGAGCGTATTTACCGTTCGCATCTTTTGTATCGCTATATTGAATATGACAATACGTCGGCACATACGTACCCTGATGGTCTTTTAATTTGGCAAGATACTTGTTGCCGCACCCCGCTACGCTGAGGGCGAAGGTAAGGCATAGCACCAGTAATGCGGATATGCTTATAATTTTTCCTATAACTCGTTTTAATATTTTCATATAATCTCCTCTTGTTTTATTTTGTACTCCGTTATTTATCATACGGCCGCCTTTATTGAACAACAATATTGACCATAAAAGGAAAATTCGTTTTCATCGGCAGTAACAGTCTGATTGGTTGCTATTGTACCGAGCAATCCAATAAACACTATTATAATTATAAGCGAGCCAACAACCATAATAAGTTTTTTTGCAAGCGTCATACCTTTTCTCCTTTATATAGAAATCTTAAAACAACTTTGCGCGTTTTCCCGTCCTCGCACGCTATCTCCTATTCGACATTGTAGTATAAGGCTTTGTATAGTTTTTCTATCGTATCAAAATCACTGGTAAAAAATCGTACGTATCGAGAACTGACTCCTTCGTCCTTATATACGGCTTCTTTATGCCTATAAATATTTGTCAAAGCATAGCGGTATTCGTCTAATTCATAAAAGCGCTTACCTGCCCAAAGACCCTTCTTGTTTATCTTGACTGTTTTCTCCCGCTTATCAAATTCATTGCGCAAAACTTCATATATTTGTTTATCAAAATATCTATCGTCGCCCTCATCTAATGGAAGATAAATCGTTTCAAGATTGGTCGGATCCCTTATGTCAGTGTAATAATCATACCCATTTTCGTATATCCCCGCTATATAATTGCCCCCATAATAATTCGACGGTTCCCAGTCGGATTCGCGTATGTCTTCTATATGAAAGGACGTCTGTTTCGGCTCTATCGTGTATTTCCCATACCAATAAGACGCTTCTTCCATTTGATTGTAACTCTTACACCCCACCGTACCGAGAACAACGGTTAAGCACAAGATCACGATGGACGTAATACATATCAATATTTTTATTTTCTTCATTATTTACCTCCGAATATTTATTGCTTTCGAGAGCACTATACCTCTCTACTATATATAACGGTTTTTACTTCACCTTTGTCTTACTTTTTTGTATAAAAATCATTTTTTTGAAATAATCCCTATTGCCTTTTCAACAAGGAGAAAAGACTTGGTTACGCCGAATAATAATTGCATTCATCTTTCTTGCTTATATTTTTTCTCCTTTATATAGAAATCTTAAAACAACTTTGCGCGTTTTCCCGTCCTCGCACGCTATCTCCCATTCGACATTGTAGTATAAGGCTTTGTATAGTTTTTCTATCGTATCAAAATCACTGGTAAAAAATCGTACGTATCGAGAACTGACTCCTTCGTCCTTATATACGGCTTCTTTATGCCTATAAATATTTGTCAAA